>CAZMVK010000047.1:0-21695 GCA_964569545.1 uncultured Bdellovibrio sp. | reverse complement strand
GTTCGCATGACGATATTCTAAAATAGTTTTTAAATTGGCCAATTCAACCATATGGCCTGCATAGAAAAAATCCCAAAACTGTCCGACCCATGGTCTTTTAGCGGGAGCTTTTTCAGGATATGGATTCTTATCATAATTTGGATGATGACAGTTCTGCCAAAATACAACAGAGCCAGGTTTATTTAAAACCAACTGTGCCGGCACAATTCGATTTAAATATATCATCCACAAATCATCGCCCTGATCCCATGCACAGTGATAATCAACAACAAGGGCTTCTCGATTAGCGACAACTTTAAAATAAATATCTGTCGTTTCTCCGATTTTATCTTTGCCAACGTATAGCCCTTGATCATTTACTTTTTTAAAATCACGCATACTGTAAGTCCACTCCAACAAACACAGCGGATTAGCCATGTATTCAAATACTTTTTCTGGTGGGCAATTTATATAACTTTGTATCGGACAGTAATCTCCATAGATTTGATCATGCGGATACACAGCGTGAGTGATATCTGCCATCAGTCCACCCATTTCAGTTTTATTAGTGTTCTCTACACGATGTAGCCCCGAAATTGATTCAACATGATTATTCATTTTAAAAACTCCTTATTGCGCATAAAACGATTTAAATGGTGGCTGTTCGCAGAACTGTAAATTAATCGAAAGAACCACGGGGCCACTGATATTATTTATTTTTTTGAGAGACGATGTTAGCTCGGTCAGGTTATTGATTTCATAACCACACAAGCCAGGAAACATTTTTTCAGAACCAATCGCAAAATTGCTTTGTTTAAATTTATTTAAATCAGTTTCTTCACCTAAAAATACATTTTCCCTGGTCACACACATTCCATGAGAATTGTTATTAAAAATAATAAAAACAACCGGTAGACGCAATTCAACAGCAGTATGAATTTCCAAACCATACATTAAAAATGAGCCATCACCTAAAATCACAAAAGATTTTTTACCCGAAACACAGCCCGCACCAATGGCGGCGCCAATACTGTTTCCCATACCACCCATACCCAAAGACACATAACACAGATTGTTTTCATTAAGAGACAAGTCATGCAAAGCAAAGGCACCGACATTACCTGCATCTATAAATATTTGGTCTTCTTTGGAAATTATTTTTGATAGACAATGCATACTGTTTTTAAAATTAAGAATTGAAGCATCATGACCATTCGCAATTTTAGGCTGCTCATTTGCCTCTGAAATTGTCTCCGTTGATATTTTCTCTGGTAAAATCTCTGGCAGCAACTCTGCATGCATTTTCTCTATTGCAATTTTATCTAATTCTTCTGGCTTCATTTCTGTCGGCAGCGTCTTTGCTCCAGATAAATTTGAAATTTGACTGATCAAAATATTCATTTCATTTAAAATAAATTCGATATCGCCAACAACTGATATCTGATTTTCACTTTTTACAAACTGTTTGCTGTTGTGTGATTGGATCGAAATAACATCTTTATTTAAAATATCATTTTCTATTCCGTATCTAGATAAATGATCAAGCTCACTCCCCAACACAACAACAGTCTGAGTATTCTGTAAATAATCGACAACGTCTTGATGTCCCATAATTCCAGTCAAACCTAAAAAACGAGGACTGTTATGATTATAAAATCCCTTAGCCACAGGCACCACAGCGACTGAGGCGTTTAGATTTTCAATTAATTTATAAACTGAATTTAGATCTTCCAAATGAATCAATGATTCACCTAAGATTACCAGCGGTGGAACGGCATCAGACTGCAATTTCTGACAAATAGATTTTAAATTCGTATTTACACTCGAGCCAATTATCTTATACTGAGCATTCGAATTTATATTCTTAATTATTTTCTCTAATTTTATTTCAGCAAGACTGATAGACTTTTCCACAGACATATCTACATCTTGATTGAAAACGTTTTTAGAAATAAAAACTGCTGAAGGAATCTTGTTTTCATAAGCACTATTAAAAGCCTGATCTAATGCTGACAACAGCTCATTAATATGCTCTACGGCTTTAAAAAAACCCAGAGTCGGCCGAATCATTTTCTCTAAGTCCAAAGAGCCGTTCTTACCGGATCCATCTTGAAATCCACCGTGCCCCTCTAGTTTTTGTGGAATTGATCCTGCAATTAAAACTACTGGCAATTGACTGCAAAATGCTTCTGCCAAGACTGGCAATGTGTTCAACACGCCTGGACCCGAGGTTGTTAAAACTGCATGCACTTTGTGACTATGGAGATAAGCTCCTATGGCCATCATCGCGGCTTGGTATTCTGTTTTTGTTAACACAGTCGTGATGTCAGTGTTTTTTTAAGAGAAAAAAATAAATCTTCAATATTTGCACCACTGACACCAAAAACATGCGTCAGGCCTTGAGCTTTAATCACTGTTGCAGCTAAATCACTGGCCTTCATAGGTTCTCTTTTTTTGATACAAACCAATGATCAGCTATAATTTCAAATGCTTTTTGTAAATCTTGTTTAGGTTGTGAAAAACAGACGCGAACAAACCCAACGCCTTGCGAACCAAAGGCAGAGCCGGGCACAACCAATACACCTTTTTCACGCAATTCAGCTGTCACCTTCAAATCATCTTTTCTAAAATTGATAAAATGAAACAATCCACCAAGTGCTGACAAATGTTCGACACCTGATTGATCTAAAATATTTAAACTGCGAATTCTGGCTTCATTGTATTGCGGAAAATAATTAACATTTTTTTCAATCAATATTCTTGCCATTTCTTGACCAAAAGAAGAGATGGCTCCGTATGCATTATTAAAATAGGGCGACATTTCTTGCATCAGTTTTTCACTGGTCAGAACCCAACCAACACGAGCTCCCTGCAAGGGATACATTTTTGAAAAACTGCCTACAATATATCCGCGATCAATAAACTCTGACAACTCGACATGAGAAAGCCCAGCATAAATCAGTTCACGGTAAGCCTCGTCTAAAATAAAATTTAAATTAGGAAACTCTGACATCATCTGCAGTAAACGTTGTTTTTCTTGCTGACCAAACAATTTTCCAGTGGGATTACTGGGGGAATTAATTAACAACAGCTTGGTATCATTGGTAACCTGCGAATATAAATCCTGCCAATCAACCAACATTTGATTATTTTTATCTAGATTTACTTTATATTTTTTTATTTTAAGCTTCGAAAATTGCGCTAATTTTTCATAAGGTGGAAACCCAGGATCAGGCAATAGAATCTCACCACCAATATGAGACTGAACACGCATGATAACATCCAGTGCTCCTATCGCACCGTGAGTGATCGTAATGTTTGTCAGATTACATTTGGCATAATATTTTTCTAACAACAATTGACGTAAGACAACACTGCCATGAGATGGATAATAAACATTGAGATCTTTCACGCCGACTAGATCCGCCAGTATTTCCAATGGGAATGGACTCAAACGTGGCTCACCAAGACTGAGATCATATGTTTTAACTAATGAATTTTCCATTTGAGTAGCAATCAAACCAAATGGACCCGATGTTGTGTACACCTGTCACCTCAGGCGGAGGAGATAGTTTAAAAATAGATTGTTTACAATATAATTTTAAAAGATTTAGATAATTATAGCTTTACGCTGAATATTAGGCTAAATCTGGGACAAATTAGGGCCTAAAAATAGGTTCTTTAAATAAATGTATTTAAATTTTGTTCAAACTAAAATGAATAAAAATTAAAATATCTCGAGGGGTTGGGATCTATGTCTAAGCAAATTCAAATTGAAGATGCCTTGTGTTTTAATCTCTACACAGCGTCTAGAATCATGACTCAGGTTTACAATCCATACCTCAGTGAAATCGGGCTGACTTATCCTCAATTTTTAGTAATGAATCTTTTGTGGTCCAAAGATGAGGTCTCAGTTAAATCTCTTGGTGAAAGACTTTACCTAGATTCTGGAACTCTCACTCCATTGCTCAAAAGATTGATCCTGCAAAATTTAATCACCAAAGAACGATCCACCGAAGATGAAAGAACAGTTCTTATTTCTCTGACTAAAAAAGGCAAAGACTTGCAAAAGAAAACAAAAGACATTCCTATGGAGATGTTTTGTCAGTTGAATGTATCAATGAATCGATTCGTCGAAATTCGTGATGGCGTGAAAGAAATTTTAAACAATCTTGCCAACAAAGTAGAGCTACAAAAAAATAATCATGAAAATATTGATTCAAAAACAATCAGCATAACAGACTGATGAAAAACTATTTCGATTAGGCTGCAAAGAGATTCTTTGACTGATCGAAACGTGAAAATGAGATTTAGCAGGGCATAAATTGAACCTGAGAACAAAGATCATTCAAAAAAAATTCTGCTACCAGGGTATGACGTTATTAGGGATTTTTGCTTATCAACCATGGCTTTAAAAGCTCTTCACTTTTGCGCCACAGCTGAAGAGCCATTTTATCATCACTTGCAAAACGCGATGGCATAGTCAGGTGGCAGTTTACAAAATAACAACCATTTTTGTCTTGTAGTGCCGGCTCCAACGCTAAAAACACTATCACCTGAAATGTTAAAACCAGCTTTCAATAATTTTGTCGAGATCACTCCTGGATGCAAACAATTGGCCGTGACATTTGTGTTTTTCAGAATTGCAGCCAAGGCTCTGGTAAATAAGACACTCATCATCTTTGTTGATGCATAGGCCGCATATGCATCAAATCTTTTTTCACTATTGAGATCATCAAACAAAATTCTACCTTTTCCATGCGCTATTGAGCTGAGATTAATAATTCTTGCATTGGCACGGCTCTTTAAATTTGGCAAAAGATGGTGTGTTAATAAAAATGGCGCCAAATGATTTACACAAAATGTCATTTCAAAACCATCAACAGATAACACTCGCTCATTCATATAAACGCCAGCATTGTTTATTAAAACATCCAGCGCACCAAGAGCATTGACTTGTTTTGCAAGCTCAACGACTTGATCCATCACAGAAAGATCACCCCACACCGATGTTAACTGACCAAACTGGCTACTATCTATCAGCTGATCGTCGACTCTAAAATTTTCTAAACTCGGTGGAGTGCTCTGAATCAACTGAGCAGACTCTTTAGCACGTTCCTCATCACGTCCATGAACAATCACATGATGTCCTCGAATATACAGTGCACGTGCCGTTGCCATGCCAATTCCATCTGTCGAACCAGTTACTAATATTGTTTTCATAATTCCTCTGCCGCAATCGCGGCCTTCACGGCCAACCCGATATGAATTAAAGACACCATCACCAATAACAGAGCAATTGATGGTGCCCACACCAACCACTCGGCCACGGTAAAATATTTTTGCGATTGAGCCATCAGCTCACCCCAGCTAGGTGTCGGTGCTCGCATACCTAATCCTAGATAATCCAATAACGCCAAACCTGAAATATTCGCAGCTATACTGAACGGCGAAAATGTTATCAACGGCGTGATCGCATTGGGTAAAATATGTTTAAAAATAATCTGACTGTGGCTCGCCCCAAGAACTCTTGCCGATTCAACGTATTCGCGATGTCTTAACTGTAAAAACTGTGCACGCATGTAATGATAAATGCCAGTCCAATCAAATATGACGGAAAAAACAACCAATAAATAAATAGATGGTTCAAATATTGAAATCAAAGTTATCAACAACAACAATTGCGGCATCATTTCAAAAACTTCGACCAAACGTGAGCCTATCAAATCCCATTTTCCGCCAAGATAGCCCTGACAAGCCCCCCACACCGTACCTATCAAGTAACTGAAAAACCAAACTGTGAAAGCATAAATTATTGTATAGCGAAATCCGTAAAGCAAACGACTGAATACATCACGTCCGCGGTCATCTGTTCCCAACCAATTATTAAGAGATGGCGCTGAAGGATAATGATTCACCAAACTATTACTCTCAAAAGGATCCCATTGATTCACGGGCCAAACAGCCCAATCTGATTGAGCAAAATTTATTTTGCGATAATCTGTTACAAAAATATTTTCTTGAAAAAATAAACTGGGATGATAACTTTTAAAAATAGGAAAATATATTTGCTGATGCCAATACATAACCAGTGGTTTATTATTAGACCAAATCTCAGCAGTAAAACTTAGAAAAACAATCACCGATAAAAACATCAGACTGAACATGGCTTTTCTATTTTGTTTAAATTTTTTATACCAACGTTTTTGTTGTTTCATTTGAAATCCATCCTTGGATCTACAAACTTGTAAAACAAATCAACAATAAGTCGTCCAGATAATAACAATACAGAAGCTAAAATAATCAGCCCCATAATAACATTGTAATCACGAGATAAAATCGAACGATAGGACAGCAAGCCAATTCCATCTAGCTGAAAAATTGTTTCAATAATTAATGAACCCGCAAGAAATAAACGTAAAAAATTTCCCATACCTGCAACCACTGGCAAAAGTGCATTCTTCAAAGCTTGAAAAAATAAAATAGTCGATTGGCCATAACCCATCGCTCGCGCTGTACGAATATAATCTTGTCGTAAAACATCAATCATCGAATTGCGTACTAACATTGTTAAATCAGAAAAGCCGCCAATCACATAACACAACAATGGCAATACAAAGTGATGAGCCCTGTCGACAAACTGTTGCCACAATGTCAGATCAGAAAAATTATCAGACTGAATCTGCCCAATAGTAAACCAAGAAAAATATCTTCCTCCAGCAAAGAATACGATCAAAAACACACCGAAAACCACAGGTGGCACTGAATAAGCCACATACATTATAAAACCACTGATTCGGTCAAAAGCAGAATCAGCCTTTAGAGCTTTAAACACACCTAGCGGAATACTGATCAAATATGTTAGCAGAAAAGAAAACACACCAAACTGTAAAGACACAGGCAGCTTTGAGGCAATGACGCCAATCACTGGTTCTTCATAAGAAAAACTATCACCAAAATCTAAATGAATGATATTTTGCAGCCAGATTCCGTAACGTTCATATATTGGCTTATCAAATCCATATTGCTGATTAAGAGCAGCAATGACCTCTTCACTGACGACACTTCCTTTGTGAGAGCCAGAGCTGCCACCACCATCACCCGATGCAGAACCAAAACGAATGGCTTGAATTTTTTGTTCAACAGGACCACCGGGTGACATGTTAACAATTAAAAATGAAATCACTGTGATCCCTAAAAAACTGGGAATCATCAGCAACAGGCGTCGCCCAAAATATATCAAGGCTTCACCCACCAAGAATCCAGCCCCAACGAGTATTTAAAAGTTGGATCGACCTGCCCTACTCGCGTACTTAATGCATATAAACTATATTTTTCATTAAACATAAAAACATATGGATAATCATTGGCGATGCGTTCGTAAACCTTGCGCAACATTTGAATGCGCTTCGTACGATCCAACTCTAAACGTGCTTGATCAATCAACTGATCTACTTCGTGAACTTTGTAATGAATAAAATTGGAGCCACCAGAGACCGCGCTGGACGAATGCCACTCTGGCTTTGGATCAAAATCAATGGACGTCGTCCAAGCCATAGACATAGCCTCAAATTTACCTGCATCAATGTTTTTCAAGAATGAGTTCCATTCAAGGTATTTAACTTCCATATCAATACCATTTTTTTTCAATTCTTCCTTGTACATGGTCAAATATTTCTCATAGTCTTTATTCGAATGAATCAAGGCAAAACGGAAATCCGTTTTTTTCCCATTGATCATTTTGTCTAAGACACCATCTTTGTCAGAATCTTTCCAGCCCGCTTGCGCCAACAGGGCCTGAGCTTTAGCTACATCGAAAGCCAGAGGTTTTACAGCAGGTGAGGCATAATCTGAAAAAACATCCGTTGGCCCAGTAGCCAGAACCGACAAACCAAAACGAAATTTTTGATTCATCTCTTCACGATTCATCAAATACGCCAATGCTTTGCGAACATTCTTATCTTTAAATAAATTATTATCTAAATTCCAAGAAACATATCGATAACCTTTGGCCAAGGCATTTTCTACCTTGAATTTATTGACAGTTTTTCCCCAATTTCCGCCTTCTGTTTTTTTGCTGTACTCTTCGGGACTCAACTCTTGATAATCCAAATCTCCGCGGTTAAGCATTTCCATATAAATATTTTCTTCTTTGGCAAAACGAAACTGAATAGTCTCAAAATTATAAAGACCACGGAACGCAGGCAATTGAGCGCCAAACCAATCTTTATATTTTTTTAAAACAATTTTATTGCCTCGATCAAAAATTTCTAATTTATAAGGACCACAGCCGACTAATTCCTTATTCATTTTTTTCGATTTTTCCACGTCGCCGTAAACATGTTTAGGTAAAATAAACATTCCAGCTGCTACATCAAAATTTAAAAAATATGAATCTTTGGCATAAAATTTAACTTGATGAGAATCTAAGACTTCGACCTTTGCGATGTTTTCAAAATAAGGGATTCGACTGGCCGCTTTGTATTGCGGATCAAAAATCGCATCAAAAGAAAATTTCACATCTTCTGCCGTCAATGGACGACCATCATGAAAGGTCACCCCTTGTCGCAACCAAAAAGTAAAGATCTTACCATCTTTTGAAGTCTCCCAACGCTCTGCCACTGAGGGCTTCCACTCAAAAGTCCTAGGATCTTTTACTAACAAGCTTCCCATTGTCCAATCATGTACATTCAATGCCGACAAATCCATTGAGGTGATAGGATGAATCGTTGGTGGTTCACCGATTAAATTCATGGTCAAAGTTCCGCCAGCTGTTGCCTGAGAACTGCCATAACTAAGCTCTTGTTGAGTTTCTTTAACTACAACTTTATTATTTTTTTTCGCTTGCGACAAAGATGCCGAACAAAATATACAAAGAACTAAAATAAACTTTAACATGGCGCACCCCTTAATGGCGGATCAGAATACTGATGTGACTGATCAGAATACTGATGTTAAACATCTGCCTTCAATATCACAAAGGATTTTCAATGAGTCATTTCAACCCCTCACAAACTATTTCCTCAGAGTTCGGTATCTTTGGCATCCCCGTGCAAGAGTACGAAGCAGAATTGATTTTGTTACCAGTTCCATGGGAGGTCACAACTTCTTACGGTATGGGAGCAAGCCAAGGACCACGCATCATTCGCGAGGCTTCTGAACAAATCGACCTTTTTGATTTAGAAACTGGCAAGGCTTATGAGGCTGGTTATTTCATGCGTGATCTACCCAAAGATCTAAGCGAAAAAAACAAACTTATGAAAGCCAAAGCTCAAGAATTGATTCGTTTAAAAACTGACATGAGTGACAATGTTGCTTATCAAGAAAAAATTCTGACCGAGGTCAACAAAGCTTGCGACGAAATGACCGAATGGGTTTATGAAAATTCTAAAGCTATTTTACAACAGAATAAAATTCTTGGTTTGGTCGGTGGTGATCACTCAACGCCCCTTGGAGCTATCCGTGCCTTGAGCGAAAAACACAATGGCGAGTTCGGCATTTTGCATATTGATGCTCACGCCGATTTACGTTGTGCATATCAGGGCTTTAAACAATCTCACGCTTCGATCATGTACAACGTGATGACCAGTCCTTTCAAACCACAAAAACTGGTGCAGGTTGGAATACGAGATTTCTGCGAAGAAGAATACGACATGATCCAAAATAGTAACGGAAAAATTAAAACATTTTTTGATTTGGAAAATAAAAATCGACAACTTGTCGGTGCAACTTGGGCTGAAATTGCCAAAGATATCGCAAGTGAATTACCACAAAATATTTATATCTCTTTTGATATTGATGGCCTGGATCCTGCCCTTTGTCCGCATACGGGAACACCAGTTGCCGGAGGCATGACTCTTAATGAGGTTTTCTTTTTATTCTCAACGCTGATGCAACAGGGGAAAAAGATCATCGGCTTTGATCTCAATGAAGTTTCCGCAGGCGAAATGTCAGACGACACCGATCAGGCCGAGTGGGATGGCAACGTCGGCGCCCGAGTCCTTTACAAACTTTGTGGCTGGACGGTTGTTTCACAAAACAAAGCTACACAAAAAAAAGGCGCTGGCTAAACCCGCGCCTTTTTGTTTTAAACTCAATTCAATAATTTAAACTATGAACCGCGAGCATATCGCTTGGTCATAGATTCACGAAGCTCTGCACCTTCGATGCTTAAGCGAGTCCAAGGAATTGCGCGCAATCTTTCTGGCTCAATTTCTTCTTCGATTTCTTCACAAACTCCAAAGGTACCATTTTCAATACGAGCCAGAGCACTTTCAATTTCCATTAATTGACTGCGAAGTCTTTCATGTAAACTCAAGAATTCTGCCTCTGCCAACACGCGAACTGTTTGATCAGCCTCGTCTCCACCACGATCATCAGAATTCAAATCTGCACGAGCTTCTCGTACACGATTCAAAATATCTGCTTTCGCAGTCAAAAGTTTTTTGCGGCACTCGTCGATGAGTTGCTGAGATATATTTGACATTTACCCCTCCCGATAAACATTAGTTCCAATTTGGAACTGACCCATTAAATGCAAGTGATGAAATTTTTGCAAGAAAATTCTTACATAAACTTAAACTTAACCAAACACCTGATTTTATTCTGTCTTATTGAATATCTAAGATGCAACGTGCCTGAGTGATGAGTCATTGGTGTGACAGATTATAACAGTTTCTTAAATTATAAGTCTTCTCGGCGGAAAAAAAAGGCAAAAATTATTCGCCCTGCTCAAAACTCATCCTAAGTCTTAAAGTGGGACGCCATAGATGATCCAAATTGACCCACGCAACATGGCCCTCGGCATCTTGCACACGAGTCCAGCCATCTTCGCCACCTAAGTTTAAAAACGATGCTCCGCGAGTCACTGTTGAATCCAAGCCGTACTCTTTGCCTGGTCCAGACCTTAGGCTTGAACGATCAACCTGAACGCTTACACATTGATACTTATGAGATAAATCGCGAGACTGCACCCAACCAACACGACCCGAAAAATCCTGAGACTCAACCCAGGCCCCATCTTTTCTTCCTGTTAATTTTAAAGGAGTGTACTTTTTAAGTTTAGAAATCTCTGCTGAATCTTTTTTGGCATGTGATTTAAAGGATGTCACAAGAGTTGCCACACAACGAATCTCTTTTTCAGCTTTAGCAAAAGCCTGAACATTTAAAAAACATATTGTTAGAAAAAAATGAACTCGCCACAATAACTTCATACGAAACTTGTCGGCGAGTTTATTGAGAAAAGAAATTTATCTTTGGCCTAGTTTTTCTAGGCTTTGATTATTTGCAGCTGAACTCAAACAAATTTGGACTTTGGATAAAAGCTCATTTGAAGCCTTCTCATATTTACGCACCAAATTTTGTTCTTTTTCGCCGTACAGCCTAAAAGACTGAGCTGAACGGTGAATGACCTGAATGTCAGTCTTTTTGACTTTACCAGATCGATTCATTTTTTTATCTAAAACATCTGCATGCTGATCTAATGTCCCAGCTAGACTTTGGTTTTGCTTCGATAACGAAGTCAAAATCTGCCTCTGAGCTTCTTGCATTCCACGCAGATCTTCAGCAGTTTTAGCGCAATCGATTTTCTCTACGTTTGCATACCCAGATGATGAACGAAATAAAATCGCCATCACCACGACACTGACCACGACACGGACCAAAGAAACCCCATAATTTTTCATAACCCACCCAAAACCAAGAGCCCCAGCGAATCTAATGATTCACTTCTCTTGGTTATGGATTGAACATAAACAATCAAGATGGCCTTGAAAATCAAAAGACCTGAATAATGACAATTTTGGTAACCACACCTGTAGGCTTTTCGCGATCGTCAAAAGTATAGACAACTATCTTTGAAAAAAATTACCTAGATTATCTCGTGCTCTGATTTCTAGAACGAATAACCTACACTGGATGATCAGTCCTTGCGTGAGCTTACCGAAATATTAATTTTAAATTCTTCTCAATTGAATTCACAAAATTAAACAAATGAAACTCTGTTGTTATTTGATGTTAAAAAGCGAGTCGTTTAATCTAGTATTTTGAGAAAAAAAAGGTCCCTACCAATGACAATACCTTATGCAAGCTAAGGATTGACGATCGCAGAGACCACTCATTTTTCGATATTCTTTAAAACTATAGCAGGACAAGTTCGTAATGATTACTTGCCCAAACTACCACACATTATTTCATATTCTTTTCTACAAAATTCCAGTTCACCAAATTCCAAAATGCGGCCATGTAATTTGGACGAGAATTTCTGTAATCAATATAATAAGCGTGTTCCCAAACATCACAAGTCAACAATGGTTTTTTGCTTGCATCAGTCAACGGAGTCGCTGCATTTGATGTGCTCTCAATAGTCAGCGTGCCATTTGGGTTCAACACCAACCAAGCCCAACCAGAACCAAAAGTTTTAACGGCAGCATCAGTGAATTTTTCTTTGAAAGCCTGAAAGCTACCAAAGTTTTTATTGATGGCTTCAGCAACAGCACCCGTTGGTTCACCACCAGCATTTGGCGCTAAACAATGCCAATAAAAAGTATGATTCCAAATTTGCGCAGCATTGTTAAACATTCCTCCAGAAGATTTTTTTACAATTTCTTCTAAAGACATGTTTTCAAAGTCAGTTCCTTTGATTAGGTTATTCAAATTGTCGACATATGTTTTATGGTGTTTGCCATAATGAAACTCGATTGTCTCTGGTGAAACATGTGGTTTCAAAGCTTCTTTTGCGTACGGTAATTCTGGTAATGCGATAGCCATATTCATCTCCTGATTTACAAAATCATTTGGTTGATATTATTTTGAGTCTCTATTCTATTACTCTAACCCGACACACATTCAATGCTCATCGGGTCAGATTAAATCATTGCTATTTGATAAAACAGAAATCTATTAACGAATTCCAGTGGTTTTTTCTAAACCAGAATGATCGGCGATGAATTTCTCAAAATCTTGCAACATCTCACCTTGAGTATAATGCTCCAGCAATCGCGCCACATAGATCTTGCCAACTTCAACATGTTTTTTAGCAGGTGTACGGTCCGCAGATTCAAAGAATTGCAAGAACGTCGATGCTGTCGCCAACATCACATTTACCAAGAAATGAATTTCATCAGCAGCACGAATAGGCTTCATCCAACCAACTTTGAGCCATCTTTTGTACATTAATGTCATGATGCGCAAACTTTTTGCGATATGCGCTTTCCACATTTTTGAAAGCTGAGCATCCTTACGGCGCAAGTAATACATTTCGCGATGAAAAAACCGATAACGCCAAAACATTTCAAAAGTTTGTTCAATCAAAATCAAAGGGTGCTCAAGCTTTTCTCCCTTTTTCATTTTCCAGATTTGATAAGTCTCTTTAGCCATTTGCCGAAAAATCTGACGAATGATTTCTTCTTTGTTGGCAAAATGAAAGTAAAGATTTCCTGGACTTATGCCCAGCTCTTTCGCGATGTGATTGGTTGTGATTGCAACCACCCCATTACGGTTGAAAAGGTCGATAGAAACGTGAACAATTTTATCTTTTGTTTTCATAACACCACATTTTCGCGAAATGTTGATTGAATCAAGCAATTACTTTGTTTCATAATAATAAGATGAAAAAGCAACAACCTAAAAAAATCTTGGCGTACAGCATCGGAGCTCTCTGTCTTCTGATTGCTGCTTTTTTATTAATTGGCATTATTCAAACTCCGACTGAAAATTACGAAGAGACCAACCATTTCATTCCAAAAGAAGCTCAACAAAACCCTCATGCCGAGCAAATTACCAATTTTCGACTGCGTTTATCCGAAGCTCTGGGACCCTACCTCTTACATGGCCAGTGGCTTGACCAAGTTGAGATCACGGATGGCCAAGAAAAAAGCAAAATTCATCTGCAATACACTCTCGATCCCGAGCTGCAAAAAAATGCTGACAAATTATTAAGATCTTACAAACCAGATTATGGCGCGATCGTAATGATGGATGCCGCATCTGGACGAATCCTTGCCCTGAGCAGCTTTCAAAAAAATGATGAAAATGCTCCCAACCTTGCTCTGCGCGGAACCTTCCCCGCGGCTTCAATTTTTAAAATTATCACCGCGACAGCGGCTCTTGATAAACATAACGTCACTCCAGATACCATCGTGCAATTTAACGGCGGCAACCACACTCTCTACAAAAAAAATGTCATGTCCAACACCATCAATCGTTGGACCCGTGGCATCACTTTACGCGAAGCTTTTGCGCGCTCTATCAACACTGTCTTTGGTCGCCTGACGCTTGAAAGATTAGAGCCCAATGATCTTGAAGAGTACGCCCTGCGTTTTGGATTCAATAAAACCATACAATCGGATCTACCTTTTGATTCAGGCTTTACTGAAATTCCAAAGGAAAAAAGTTTTCATCTGACCGAGCTTGCCTCTGGTTACAATAAAATCACTCGCATGAGTCCAATACAAGGCGCGATGATTGCGGCCGCAGTCGCAGATAACGGCATCATGAAAGTTCCTTATATTGTTGAGAATGCCAAAGACGATCACGGGAAAATTATTTTTCAATCTGAACCTATTATCGCAGCCGTCACCATGAGCCCTCAATCAGTTGAAAAATTAAAAGAACTCATGGAAGCAACCATCACCTCTGGAACCTCACGCAAATCATTTCGCACACTAGTAAAAGATAAAAAACTGCAAGAATTAGTATTGGGCGGAAAAACGGGCTCACTGACTGGAGACAATCCCAAGGGCAAGGTCGACTGGTTCGTTGGCTACGCGATTAATGATAAACAAAAAATTGCCATCGCCGCCCTTACCGTCAATGTTGAGCACTGGGTTGTTAAATCTTCTTATATGGCTCAATCATTATTGCGCGGACATTTTAAAGAACAGTTTACGAAATCTAATGAAACTTTCTTTAATGCTTCCATCGATCGCGAACCCAGCAGCAACAGTAATTAAAAAAATCGAACTTTTTATACGCTCTTATTTTAGATACCAAAATGTTTAATAAAATCCAATTTTTGCATTTTTATTTTATTAGCCGCTTTAAATTGTATGCAAAAACATGAATTTCCTTTTGTTCAGGGTATGTTTTTAAATCATCACAAGCAAAAATAGTTTTTTTCTTTTTTAAAGTTTTCATTTCTATTTTTATAAAAAAATTTGAGCAAAGACTAGTATTCCCAGACTTTGCTTCAAGCTTTGTAAATTGACCGATATATTTTTTATCTGATTCAACAGAAACTTCATACTTTGAAATTTGATTGTGAGTAAATTCGGTAATGGTAAAACTTGTTTTTGCAAACGAAACTGAACTACTAAACATTACTATTAATAAATTAATTTTTTTCAATTAACACCTTCTGATTTTTTTGTATACACGTCAAAGGACTTTTTATTTGGTGGCATACAATATATAATTTCGGATGAGTTTGGCGAACATCCTGTTATCTTGCGAACGTCCGGGCTTGCCATGAAAAGATTATTGGCTCGATTTTTAATATCTGGATGCACTTCATATTTTTTATAAAGCAACCGATAACCTTGGCATTTCTGGGAAAGGATATTTTTCATCTCAGCTTGAATTTGCTCGCTCGACATTTTGCCTAAATATTTATGCATTACTTTAGGAAAAACTTCGACACTCATCCAGTCAGAAAATGATTCGTTAATTTGATCAAAAAAACAAAGTTGATTCTGAAATTTAGTTAAATTTGTCATCATGACTTCATCACTATTTACTTTTCCAGCATTCACACTCTTAGGATTTCGCAAACAGCTTAGAGTGCTTGCATAGGGATAAAACTCGAGACCATTGTAATCAGATTCAGTATTTAACTTGATTATAGGATCATATTTTACATTTGATTTACCATTAAGTTTTATTCCCAATACGCATGGATCAATACTGTGACTAATCTCATGGCCCATAATAAATGCTAATCTAGAAAGCGAATGACTCATAAATAACAATTTAGGACAAACTGTAAATACATGACCGTTTGGATTGTAAAATGCAATATGATCTGCAAATTTATCTGCTGGATAATTTTTGCATGAGTAAGAGTCAAATCTCACCGTCTGAATTCTCTCAATCATAGAAGATCTATGGGGCTCATCAACTTCGATTTGAATTTTTTCGATGATTGCTTCTTTTATATCCTTCATCAACGTCTCAGCTTCTTTTAAGAAAACAGCATTAGACGCTACAAGCTCATCCTGAGTCTTGCTAAAAAAAGCCTGCTTTTCATTAAAATCAGTAATTGAATCTATTTTTTTTAGATAATTATTAATCGCCAACATATCTTTAGAAAAATTTAAATTATCAGAGCTGCATGTGGCCGTCGCCAGATCCCGACAAATATCATCAACAACATTTGATGACACTTGCTTTGCAAAAATGAAGTTATGCATAAACATAAATAAAATATAAAAAAATATTAACTTTTTATTCAATAAATACATTTTAATAACTCCAGGATAAATACAGAATCGACTCAATAAAAAAATCTATAACAAATCATCAATTAATAATTTTAACTGTTCAGTTAAATAAGGTGTACACAAAGTTTTTGCGGCCGAAGGCTTTGAATCACGAACAGACTTACGAGAACTTGTTTTTTCTTGTTTGACCACCGCAAGCGAGAAATCAGATTCCCATTTTTCAGAAATTTGTTGATTACATATTTCGCTTTGAATAGACGTAAAATAAATGTCTTGTCCATTGCGCATGATCACAAATCTATATTTAATTTGTTGTTCTTTTTTAAGCCAAATTTCACTGAAATATTTTGTCGATTTTTTGGTTTCTATCATCTTCATGGAAAAACGTTGAGTCATTCCAAACTGATCAATCATTTCAAAAAACAATAGCTCACCGTCATACAAAATGACATTGGTGAGCTCAACATTGGCGACATAATTGTCGCCAATGGGCTTGGTAGAGTCTAAAAAAAGAGGGTTCAGCTTTTTCAATTCCACATTTCCGCAGCTAAATTTGCCAAGGCCAATCCAGCTGGATTTTTTGGAGAAAATTTAATCATTGGCAGATGTTTGTGATGAGCCTCTTCGACCACAATAGATTCTGGAATATAATTGGTAAATACAGGAATCGTATACTTGGTGTGAAGATCATTAATGACTTTTTCAACAATACGGCGATTGCGATATTTTGAAATAATAATTCCACGTACATTAATTTTATGTCCAAGACCTGTTTGAATATTTTCAAGCGTTTCTAAAATCAGCTCAATTCCTTTCAACGAAAAATATTCTGGGCAAATCGGGATGACAATGTCTTTTGAGGCAATCAATGCATTTACAGTCAACAACCCTAATGATGGCGAACAATCAATCACAATCACGTCATAGTTGTCTTTTACCTCTGCCAGACATCTCTTTAAAATGCTTTCTCGGCCAAACTTGGAAGCTAAAATAATTTCAATACCACTCAACATAATTTCAGAAGGAATGACATCAATACCAAATCCCTCAGACGAAACAATAGCGTCTTGAGCTTCTATCTCCTCTGTTAACACATCATAAATTGTATTTTGAAATTCCGTATCGCCGAATATCGCACGCGTTGCAGATGACTGCGGATCTAAATCAATTAAAAGAATTTTCTTTCCAGATTTTGCCCATTGAGCAGCCACATTAATTGCAGTTGTAGTTTTTGCGACTCCACCTTTTTGATTAATAAATGAAACGACAGTACCCATGATGATTCTCCTCTGATGAATGGGGTTGATCCCATACCTAAGACTAGCTCTTTTTTAAGCCAGAGATAAAGCAAGAGCTTGGAGCTATCGAGTTTCAATACCAATTTCAATACCTAGGTCCAGTAAGACAACCTGCTCAAGAGCATGTCTTATACAAATACGACCGGAGCAAATCCACCCATTGGGGTTTGCAAGTTAGTGACTTGTCCGTTGTACAATCGAGCCAAAACCAACTGCACTCGATTTTGATAGACATAAAATCGTAAGTCATATTTTAGTTTGAATTCTTGTTGATTCAAATTGAAAGTCATTTCAGGTGCCTGCAAATATTGCTGCGCAACGATAGATTGAGACGTCAGCTCATCAAACAAACGACGACTGATTGAAGATCCTTTATAACTTTGTTTGGATCCAAAAGCTTGTTTAGGTTTGAAAAATAAATTTTTTCGCTGTGACCACAACTCTTCCGCATTTTCTTTGGTTAATTCAGCAGTACTCAATAAATGTTTTTGAATAATATTTTTTTGTTTATCAAAATCCGTGAACGCTGACCAGAACTGAGGATCTACCCAATCAATCAAACGCTGTTTATCTGCCAACATAAAATATTCAAACGGATTCGGAGAAAAACAAATTTGCTTTTCGCAGTACATCTTTTTGAGATGCAAAGAACTTTCTTGTGTAAAATAAAAATCGGTAAATCTATTGTAAACAAAATCGACATTCTCAGAAAGTTCACGATAATCATCAATGGAAACATCAAAGCCCCAGATTTTAAAATAACTTTGATATAACAAGAACTCGACAAATAATCTTTGCGCTTGTGGATTGTCATCAATGATTGAAACCCGCAATCCTTGGCGCTTGTCAGAACCCCATTGTTGCATTTCATTTAAAATACAATCTCGTATCTCAGCCATCGTAAAGTCAGCTACAGGCAGTGGCAAACCACGCATACGATACATTTCATAACCCATAGCTAAAAATGCGGCGTTGGTATTGATCTCAATAAGTTTCAAAGTTTGAGTTTCATCTAAATGAAAATCATAACTCATCATTATGGCATGATTGCCAGGGTCGATAATATTTTTATCGGATAATTGCGTTTGATAGTGCTGAAGATACTGCTCACTTTGTCTCAAATCAAAAGTAGCCTGCACAAAATCTTGAGCCTGCGTCAGCACAGATTTTGGCAGTTCGACTTGAAATGGTGAGATCAGCTGTTCAGAAATTTGATCTGCAAGAGGATGCATTTGCAAATCTGAAAATTGCGATTGTAAATGCGCAATCATTTTATTTTTCAAACAAAACCTCATTCGTTGCAACTGCTCGAAATGCCACTGCTATAAATAAAAATACTAATTATAGAACTAACAAAGCCGTTATCGTTAATTATTCTTCATTACCAATTTTGATTAAGATTATGGACAAACTATTGTAGTCACGTCTTAATTAAATCCCTTCGGTACTATTTAAAATAGTTTTTGCCGACAGAACTTAGATATGTTTATCGCCTTTTTTCCAGCCTGCAGCGCAAAGTTCACCAGACTGCAATCCATTAAGAACACGTATAATTTCACCAGCATCACGGCCCACTTTGGTATTGTGTATGCCCATGTATTGAATTTTTTGATCTGGATCGATAATAAATGTTCCACGAGTAGCAATGCCAGCAGCTTCAATCAAAACACCATAATCACGAGACATACGTTTTGTTAAATCTGCTAGCAATGGATATCCCAAATTACCCAAATCATCTTTCAACCAACGTTTATGTGAGTGCACGGAATCTACCGAACAACCTAAAACTTCTGCGCCCGCATTTTTAAATTCTGCCAAACGATCACGAAATTGTGTGATTTCAGTTGGACAAACAAAAGTAAAATCTAAAGGATAGAAAAACAAAACAACCCATTTGCCTTTGTAATCTGAAAGCGAAACGTTTTTTACTTCGCCACCATCAAAAACGGCTGCTGTTGTAAATTGTGGTGCTGGCTGATCGATCATTGGCATATGGCCTCCTAAGTTTTAAATAGGTAACCATTACACCTGATGCAATTAGGGCAATCAATTTTTTTCGAATGAAACTTTGACGACACTTGACGCCTTGCTGCTTTTTTCCACAATTTATCGCATGAAACACCGTGATGACAGTTGTCGATTGCCACTTTGAAAAAAATAAGACAAACAAGATGCCATGTCAGAAAAACTTAAGATTATTTCATGGAATGTAAATGGTATTCGCGCTTGTGCAAAAAAAGGTTTGCAAGATTTTGTCGACGAACAAAAGCCCAGTTTTTTATGTTTACAAGAAACCAAAGCACATCTTGAACAAGTTGAACCAGATGTACAAAATTTAAAATTTAAAAACAGTTATTGGTCTTCCGCTACACGCAAAGGTTACTCAGGGGTAGCGACTTTTACAGATCACCAACCACTCTCTGTCAACAAAGGCATTGATATTAATGAATACGACAGCGAAGGTCGCTTTGTCATTTATGAACATGAAAAATTTGATTTATATAATATTTATTTTCCAAACGGCGGCTCTGGCGAACCACGACATCTTTTCAAACAAAAATTTTTGCAAGATCTTAATCAACACTTAAAAACTAAAATTAAAAAAGGGCGTCCAGTCATTGTTGTTGGCGATTACAACGTAGCCCATACCGCATTAGATATTTATGATCCCATAAAACTTTCTAAAGAGAGCGGCTTCTTACCGGAAGAACGACAGTGGTTTGACTCATTTTTAGAACTTGGTTTTGTTGATACTTTTAGACATTTTGAACCTAATGCTGAAAAAAGATTTTCATGGTGGAGTTACAGAGAGCTTGCACGAATTAGCAATCGTGGATGGCGAATTGATTACGTTTGTATTACAAAAGATCTTTTGCCCTCACTGAAAAGTGCTGAGATCTTAGATCAGGTCACAGGATCGGATCACTGCCCCGTGGTAGCCGAATTGGAATTTTAATTCTATAGAAACAGCCAGAGGTGATTTATGTTTTTATTATTCTTCTTATTTCCGATAGCTGAACTTTACACTTTTATATTGTTTGTAGATAAATATAGTTTCGTCGACGCCTTGCTTGCACTTTTAACATCTGCAGCTCTTGGAATTTTTCTTATTCAAATTCAAGGACGCAGCTCTCTTGCCAGCATACAAAAAGATTTCGCACAAAATCCACAGAACCTAACAGACAGTTTATTAATCAAAGGCCTAGGCTTGCTTAGCGGAGTGATGTTTATTATTCCCGGTTTTATCTCAGATATCATTGGTTTGCTTTTTCTTTTACCTGGAACCAGACATTTAATTGCATGGATGATCAAACGCTATTTAAAAAATAAACAAGGGCTTGGGAACTTTCGTGTCTTCACTCAAGGTGGAAATCCATTTGGCGATCGATTTGGCAATGGACAAAACAACTCTGGTTTTAAATACTATTCATCAACTGATTTCAGCAAAACAGAAAATGATGAAGAACGAGCGCAAAAAGCTCGCGACGTAACCATCGACGCACAGTTTGTCGAAGTCAGCTCAACAAAAATTGAAAACAAAAAAGACCAAGACTAAAATTGACGAATCAGACCAACAACAATTCCCTGAATCGAAACCTGGTCCGCAGAATACCACATTGATTTCATCGTTGAATTCGCAGGACGAAGCTCAACCTGTTTAGAAAGAGAACCTTTTGCGGATCGCTCCGGCAAAGTTGTTTTTCTCTTTTTCTCAACTGTTCCATTTTGTAAATAAAATCTTTTCACCGTGGATTCGTTATCCACAGAAGCCACAACTATTTCCCCATTGCTGGCTGTGGACTGCTTTTGCACCAACAATAGATCACCATCAAAAATTCCATCTTCGATCATCGAGGAACCGACAACTCGCAAAGCATAAGAACGAGAGGGATTACGCACCAGAGACGGTGGTACTTGAACAAATTCATTGTGCTCAAAAGCTTCTAATGGTTGACCGGCGGCAACCCTACCTAAAAGAGGA
>CAZMVK010000046.1:0-21802 GCA_964569545.1 uncultured Bdellovibrio sp. | reverse complement strand
CTGAAGATATTTTGGATTAAGATTGTATTTGTTTTAGAATGAGACGCTTTGGTATTATTAATTTGCAGGATGTCAGTCTTTCCGTGGTTATCCGCCATACAGTTTAGTTAAGTAGATGTTAAGTTTACTGGTATTTATAATAAATCATCTGGAAAATATTAATTCTTATGCAGTTTCGCCGATCAATATATGATTGAGGAGGCATATGGCAGAGAGAGATATTTCAGAGAACGCTAATTTATTAAGTTCAAAACTGCATGATAATCAAAAAATAATTCTAGATATGATTCAAAATGGGACGGTTTTGCCTGAGATTTTGACTAAATTAATATTGGTGGTCGAGGAGTTGGCACCTGGTATGATTGGAACAATATTGATTATAGATGCTAGCGGTAAAAAGCTAACTCATGGTGCGGGTCCACATATGCCGGACCATTATAACGAAGCGGTAAATGGGATCGAGATTGGTCTAGGTGTAGGTTCTTGTGGGCATGCTGCCTTCACGGGGAAACCTTGTGTGATTGGTGATATGCAAACTCATCCTAATTGGGCTCCGTTTTTAAAATTGACTTCGCCATTGGGCTTACAATCATGTTGGTCGGCGCCAATTTTATCTTTTGATAAAAAAATGATTGGTACTTTTGCCATGTATTATAAAGAAAAAAGAGAACCTACATTGAATGAACGTAAATTATTAGATTTTACGTCTCATCTTGCGACCATTGTCATTGAGCGATCTCGAGCGAGGGATGCAGCCTAAACCATGAAAAATAATTCTGAACATTTAGCATTATATGACTGCTATCAAAATATTCTCTTACTTTATTTAACTAATGAAGAAGAATCTAATTTGATTGATGCCTATGAGTTGGGAAAAGAGTTTGTATCGCAGGGGAATGCGATGATTTCTTTAATTAATTTTCATCAAGATGTTGTTGCTAAATGGATGGAAGAAAATAAATTTTCAAATTTGAGTTCTGCTCAACTGTTGAAAAAATCCTCGAATGTTTTGTCAGAGTTTTTAACGCATTTTGAAACTGAATATTCACAATCACATTTCCTTAATAAAGAAATGGCTGAGATGAATACGGAATTAAAAAATGCACAGAAAGAAATTCGTGATTCAAATAAAAAAATGTTGAGCCTCATTGAGAATTTACCAGGTGGTGCTATTTACGTTGAAGATGATTTGTTGACCGTGAATCGTGCGGTGGAAACTATCACTGGCTTTCCGAAAAACCGTTTGATTACATTAATTGATTGGTTCGCGTTGCTTTATCCTGGTGATGAACATAAAGAGATGCAGTGCTATATTGAAAATCGCAAAATAGGAAAATTATCCTCGTTTAATATTGTATTCAATCGGTGTGATGCCGTCGAAAAACATTTACATATATCCGTTCACCATGATGAGTCTTTTGATATTTGGTTGATAAGCGACGTGACTGAGCAGATTCAAGGGCAAATACAATTAAATCAAAGTGCAAAAATGGCATCCTTAGGGCAGATGGCTGGCGGTATGGCCCATGAAATTAACAATCCCTTAGCTATTATTAAAGGTAAAGCTCAGTTTGTGACCTCGGTAATTAATAAAGGCAATTTCGATAATGAACTTGTTTTAAAGAATTTATTAACTATTGAACAAACTGTCGATCGTATTGCGAAAATCATAAAAGGTTTACGCAGTTTTGCCAGAGATTCTGCTAAAGATCCATTTAGAGCAGTCAAATTGCAAACGATCATAGACGAGACACTTTCATTCTGTTCTTCAAAATTTAAAAATCACAGCGTAAATTTGGAATTGAATTCAAATCACCCTGATGTTGATTTGGAATGCCGAAGTGTAGAGGTCTCGCAGGTCATTTTGAATTTGCTTAACAACTCTTTTGATGCCATTCACGAGCAGTCACAATGTTGGGTGAAAATAGAGACCAATCTGGTTGCAGAAGGTGTTGAAATATCGGTGACGGACAGTGGTGAGGGGATTCCTCTGGCTGTGCGTAAAAAATTGATGCAGCCATTTTTTACGACTAAAGAAGTTGGCAAGGGAACTGGTCTTGGGCTCAGTATTTGCCGTGGCCTTGTCGAGGTTCATGGTGGTCGTTTTTATCTTGATGAAAAATCGAAAAACACTCGTTTTGTAATTTGGCTTCCGCTGATGCAAAAAATTACAAAAACAAATGCAGCATAATACACCTCAGTGTGGAGTGCGGCTAATTTTTATTTTAACTTTGAAATTTTAAATTAAAAGCACAGTGGATTTTTTTATCTTGATACTTGTCGTTTTCTAAATCCAAAAGTTCTTCGGTTGAATAACCTGTGGTAATAAATTGAATTTCAATTTTATTTTCTTCGATATTGTTTTGCTTGGTATTTAAATTATGCTCAGCGTTTAATTGCTGAAAATATATCCGCCAGGTTCTGTAGGCCAGAGCTTGGCCTGAAAATCGTTTTTTCTTTTTGTTAAAAGGTTCATAAGACAATTGTTGTAGAATAAAATTCTTAATTTCAGGAACAGAATTTTGTACAAGATAATCAATCTGTTTTTGAGCTTTTGCTGAGAAAGAAATAGAAAATTTTTGTTGTTCAATATTTTCCAGCCAGCCCATTTGAGCCTCTGGAAAGCTGTCTGCATAAGGCAAGTAAGGTTTGATATCAAAAATAGGAGTTTGATCTAATAAATCATAATTGGCGACATACAAAATAGTTGTCTCTTTTTGAAAATCTATTTTCATTAAACGCACACAGCTCAGTCCTAAAAAATTAGGACGGTATGGTGAACGCGTGGCAAACACTCCGATTTTTTTATCACTGCCTCTGGGGGGTGAAACTTTGCTGTGCCAATTTTCATTTTTATGAAATTGATAGATCAACCATAAATGTGAAATGCCTTCGAGATCTTGTAGTGAATCTTTCCATTGCTGGGCTGACATGATTTCATTATTGCAGACAATCATTCCCCAGCTTTCAGGATCTGAACTGTCATCGACAGATCCCTGTCTGGCGGCATCATAGGTATTTATCTTTTGGCACTGAAAAATGGCAATAGGTGAAATTTCACAATTGGTTTTGATTATGGATTTGTTTTCTTGAGCATTTGTATTGTTGTGCATGGTCTTGCTCGAAGGTTTGCTCACGAGCTTGTTCTTTTCGTTTGTTGTCGTTGCCACTCGTAGCTTGCAATTGATAAAGCCATGGCCACATTTAAAGAATTTTTCACGCCAAAGGTTGGAATGCTGGTTATGCCATCACAATGTTTTAAGATTTCCGGTTCTAAACCAAAACGTTCATTGCCAACAATAAATGCGGTGGGTTTGTTGAGCTCTATTTGGTACAAGGATTTAGCGCCAACAACTGTTTCTAAAGCTATCAATTGCAGGTTCTGATGTTGTACTGAATTCAATTTCAAATTATTTAAATAATCGATAGCCGCTAATAAATTATCATGAGTTTGATAGGGTACAATATTGGCCGCACCCAGGGCGGTTTTTTGCAAAGCCTCTTGTTCTGGTGATGGCGTGTATCCACAGAGATGGATTTTTTCAATATACAGGCAGTCTGCTAAACGAAAAATGGAGCCCACGTTAAAAGCTGAACGAATGTTTTCCAATACAAACATCATGGGTGCTCGTTGGTGGTCTGTGGTTGCGCGATCAGAATCCAAGACGATGATTTGATCATCGCGTAGTTCCCGGCCCAGGGCGCGCTCGATGGGGATAATAAAATTTGTGAAATGTTTTAAGTTCATTTCGGAAAAAAAATGCTCCGGAATATCAGCAAGCTTTTGCACAGCAAGATTTTCACTGTGCTCCAGAGTCTTTAATAAGGCCGCCAGTGTGAACAAGTCCTTTTCATTGAATTCAGTTTTGATTTCTGTTTTGTGATAAGCTATGTGAGTAGAATTGTGACGTTGCTCAGTCTCAATTTTTCGCGCGAGCTCAAAACATTTTTTTAGAATAGCCAACTCATCCGGTTTTATTGATTTGCTGGCTGAGTTGTTAGATTTCATTTTAAAAATACCTTTTGCTATACAATGCTAAATTGATTCTCTGTCGATACTCGATCAAACCAGGGTTCGACAATGTTTAGCTTTGAATTCTTATTTTACTTTGTCGCCCGGTTTTGCTCCGCTGTCTGGTGACAAAACAAAAATTTCTTTACCACCAGCGCCGGCTGCGATGACCATGCCTTCGCTCATGCCAAATTTCATTTTTCTTGGCGCCAGATTGGCAACAACCAATACATGACGACCTTTAAGGTCTTCGGCTTTGTAGGCAGCTTTAATGCCGGCGATGATTTGTCTTTCGCCTAATGGGCCAAGGCTGACTTTTAAACGTAATAATTTATCTGCTTCTACAATTTCTTCAGCTTCTAAAACCAAAGCGACGCGCAGGTCGACCTTGGCAAAATCATCAATGCTAATGATTTCATTGTTAGCAGCGTTGCGATCAGCTTCTGCTGGTTTGGTGTTTGTGTTTGCAGGGGCATCGGCTGCGGCAGCAGCTGCGTGGATTTTTTTGCTTTCTTCGACCATGGCTTTGACCTTTTCGCTATCTATGCGAGTTGCTAGGTGTTCATAAGTGTTAATGGCTGTATTTTCAATCGTCTGATGAATGTCGTTCCATTGATAATTTTTTTCGTTAAACAGAGTTTCAACTTTTTCACAATACTTTGGCAAAATGGGTTTCAGGTAAATCGCCAGACAGCGAAACATGTTCAAAGTTGAGGTCAGCACTTGTTTGGTTTCGTTTGGATTTTGTTCCAATGTTTTCCATGGAGCTTTTTCGTCAAAATATCTGTTGGCCTCGTCAGCCAGGGCGCGAATTTCGTTGATGGCTTTGGCGAACTCGCGCTTTTCGTAATGTTCTGCTATTTTTTCAGATTGAGCACGAATGTGGCTTAAAACTTTGGCGCCATCAGCGTCGCAGGTGCTGGTTTTGCCATCCATTTTTTTGCCAAGCATCTGTGCTCCGCGTGAAGCCAGATTGGTGATCTTGCCAATCAAATCGCTGTTCACTCGCTGTGTGAAATCTTCGAGATTTAAATCTAAATCCTCAACACTGGAGCCCATTTTTGAAGCGTAATAATAGCGTAAATACATCGGATCCAAGTGATTCAAATAAGTTCTTGCTGAAAGATTGGTGCCTTTGGATTTACTCATTTTTTCGCCGTTCACAGTCAGATGACCGTGGACAAAAACCTGGCTTGGTGTGCGGAAGCCTGCGGTTTTAAGTAGGGCTGGCCAGAATAGGGTGTGGAAATAAACAATATCTTTTCCGATGAAATGGTAAACCTCGCTACCAGCTTTTTCGGCGGCAGCTTCGTTCCAGAAATCATCAAAATCATTTTTCAAAAATTGTTTTGAGCTGGATACGTAACCCATCGGGGCGTCCACCCAGACGTAAAAATATTTATCTGTGTAACCTGGAATTAAAAAACCAAAATACGGAGCATTTCGTGAAATGTCCCAATCGCGTAATGGTTCGTTAAACCACTCGAGCATTTTATGAGCCATTTCTTTGGCTAAATGTTTTGGAATCCACTGTTGCAAAAAATCTCTGAAATGATCCAATTGAAACAACAGTTGTTCGCTGGGTTTGGTGACCGGAGGATTGTGGCAAACAATACAGTAAGCATCTTTTAAATCTGTGGTGCTGTATGTGGCGCCGCAGACGTCGCAAGAATCGCCATACTGATCTTTGGCAGAACATTTAGGGCAGGTGCCTTTGACAAAACGATCAGGTAAAAACATTTTATCATGATTGCAATACAACAGGTCCGTCAGTTTGGTGGTGATATGACCTTTGTTTTTCATGTGCGAGTAAAACAACTCACACAGCTCTTTGTTCTCTGGTGTGTTGGTCGATGAATAATGAGAGAATTGAATTTCAAAATCTTTGAAATCTTGAGTGTGCTCTTGCCATGCCTTATGGATCAATTGTTCAGGCGTGATATTGTTTTTTTGTGCGCTGACCATGATCGGTGTGCCATGGGTGTCGTCGCCGCAGATGTAATGACATTCGTTGCCGCGCATTTTTTGAAAGCGAGTCCATAGATCTGCTTGCAGGTAACCAACCATGTGTCCAACATGCAAAGAGCCGTTGGCGTAAGGCAGGCCACAGGTTAATAAAATACGACGTTTATTGTTTTGGTTTTGAGCAGTGGAATTCATAAACGCACATTAACCGAGGGCTCTGTGAGCTGGCAACTTTTAAGCTGGCGGGCCAAAGTAAAATATGAAAATATGATCGGATAGTCTTAACAGCTTACGCTGTTATTATAGGTTGGGGGTGTTGTGGAGCTAAATATTCTGTCGCCAGAACAATGGTTGGATAATGTGTCGCAAAAACACTATGCAGCTCAGGGGCAATATTGGTTGGGTTACTCGACCTGGTGGGGTGGTTTTGTTAATAATCCTCATCTCTTGATGGTTCCGATGGATGATCACTTGGTTCATCGTGGTGATGGTGTGTTTGAGGCCATCAAAGTGATTGCCAAAAAACCATACTTGCTGGATGCGCATTTACTTCGACTGCAAACCTCGGCTTCGCGATTGGGGTTAGAGATGCCCAAAACAGCAGCAGAGATAAAAGAGATTATAGAGTTGATGATTGCGCATCGGTTGCAGAGCGGTGGCAACGAGAATGGATTGTTGCGTCTATTTGTATCGCGCGGGCCTGGCAGTTTTTCAACGAACCCATACGAAAGTATAGGTAGTCAATTCTATGCAGTATACACAGAACTTAAAGCATTACCTGAAGAAAAATATTTAGCAGGAGTTCGTATTGGTCGCTCTCAGGTTGTTGCCAAAGAAGGTTTGATGGCTCAGGTGAAATCCTGCAATTACTTACTCAATGTTTTAAATAAGAAAGAAGCTGTGGATCGAAAACTTGATTTTGTTGTTGGTTTTGATTCGTCTCATTGCCTGACCGAGAGCTCGACGGAAAATATTGCGATCATCGATCATCAGGGAAAATTGGTCAGTCCGCGTTTGGAAAATATTTTGCGTGGAACGACGATGATCAGAACTTTTGAGTTGGCCGAGGCTCAAGGTTGGGAAACTGAATTTCGCGACCTTTTTGAATCTGACATTTTGGCAGCACAGGAAGTGATGATGATTGGTACTACTTTGGATGTGTTGCCGGTGCAGAGTTATGAATCCAAAACTTGGAGTTCTGGATTTTCAAAAACAAATTTATTGCGACAGTGGATTCGGGCAGATCAGCTTTAGAGGACTCAGCCCTAAATATGTAATTGGATTTTATCTAACAAATCAGGGTCATCTAAAATCATTTCTCCGCCGCGTGCAATAGCTGTTAGTGGATTTGAAGCAATGCTGACTGGTAATCGAACTTCGTTTTGAATGCGCAAATCGATATCGCGAATCAGGGCGCCACCACCAGCAAGCATAATGCCGCTTTCGATGACGTCGGAAACAAGTTCTGGCGGAGTGCTCTCTAATGCTAAATGAATGGCATCGATAATATCTTTTAAGCAATCATCAATGGCGTTGCCAATTTCTTCTGAGGTGATAGTCAGAGTTTTATTTAAACCCGAATTGAAATCGCGTCCTGTGACCTCGAGACTGCGAATGTCTTTTTTGGGAACTGCAGTTGCAAGTTTCACCTTAAGCTCTTCGGCTAAGGTCTCGGTGATAATAAGTTTTTTTGTTTTTTTCAAGCAATCAACAATCGCTTCATCAAAGCGGTGTCCGCCGATGCGAACTGCTTGGCAATAAACTATATCAGCTAATGCGATGATGGCTACTTCGGTAGTTCCGCCGCCGATATCAATAATCATGCTGCCGCGTGGTTCTTTGACCGGAAGACCAACGCCGATGGCCGCAATCATTGGTTCGTCGACAAGAAAAACTTCTCTAGCTCCTGCCGCTTTTCCGGCATCAATGGCAGCGCGTTTTTCAACTTCGGTTACACCATAAGGCAATGAGATCACAATTTTCGGGCGAGAGAATAAACCTTTGATGCCCGGTCTTGTGAGAAAATATTTGAGCATTGTTTCTGTTGTGTCGTAATCAGCAATGACGCCATCTTTCAGCGGTCGAAGAGCGGTAAGGTTGCCTGGTGTTTTGCTGATTTTATCTTTTGCTTCAAGTCCAACGGCAACGACTTTGCGTTTGCCGGGGCTGACTTCTGAAAATGCAATCAAGGTTGGTTCATTGATCAAAAAACCTTTGCCACGCGCGGCAATCAAGGTGTTTGCCGTTCCCAGGTCAATGTATATGTCAGCCGCAGTAGTGGTGTCTTTGAAGAGAACGTCTTTTATAAATTGAAGCATGTGATCACTTTGTCAAACGGTGTTTAGTTTCTTTTTCGTCTAAATAGATTGTGACGTAAGCCGAGGCATAAGAAAAGGTATCTTTTAGATCAAAGCCAAGTTCTGCACCAAAGGTCATATTGTCTGCTTTGTTGTGTAAGTATTCGCTGCCGACTGCTAACTGCAAATTGGTAACTGTGTCAGAGGCGCCAGAGGTCGATGAGACGGGTACTGATGCGTATGGAATGAAAACTCCGATATCAGTGGGAAATTTTTTGCTCACAATCGGTGCGGCAGTAAAAGTGAAATAACCGTCAGCCACCTCGCGAGAAGCAATCACAGATAATTTTCCACCAATCGCAGGCTGCTTGTCGTAATCAGGGATTGGTACCCATTTCAAAGAGCCACCGACATAATAATCACGATCGCCGGCGCCCAAATGGACACGAGTACTGAATTCGTCATTGATTGGGGCATCTAAAAAAGTTGTGAAATTTGCGCCGTTACCATTCGAGGTTTTCGCCTGTGGTTCAAAGCCTAATTTGTATTTACCGATCGGCGTAATTTCATTGCTTTCTTGCACAGTCATAAAAGCGAGGGCTGGGGATGAAAAAACAAGTGTGGCAGCAATTGCCGTAATTGTCACAATAGCCGAAGTTATTGGTGACGAAAATAAAGTTTGCAATGAGTTCTGAAATAGCAACTTTAATGAAAAGTAAGGTAAGGCTTTCGGAGCTGACGTAGAATTTTGAACAGACATAATAAAATCCCCCTGAACAAGCTTAAAAATGTCTTAGGCATTTGACAAGTATGATGATGGTTGTCATCGTGAATATTATGAAACTTCCGATCAGTTTGGTGATTATCACCTTAAATGAAGAAAATAATATTGCGAGATGTATTCGTTCCGCGTCCTTTGGCTCTGAAGTCATTGTTGTTGACAGTGGCAGCCAAGATAACACCTGTGAAATTGCTCGTTCATTAGGTGCTAAAGTAATGCATAAGGCATGGATGGGATTTGGCCCACAAAAGGCCTGGGCCAGCGAACAAACACAATATGACTGGATTTTATCTTTAGATGCCGATGAGGCTCTGTCGAATGAATTGCAAAATGAAATCATTCAATTGTTTGCGACAGCTGGCAGCAGTTTTGATGATCCTAAATTAGATCCTAAAATTGGTTTTGAATTGCCACGTTTGTCTTATCATATGGGCCGTTGGATTCGTCATGGTGGTTGGTATCCAGATTATCAATTGCGATTGTACAATCGTCGTCACAGTCATTGGCCAGATGCACATATTCATGAGCGTATTTCTTCACCTGTGGTGCAAAGGCTGAAATGTGATTTGCAGCACTTTGTTTTTAAAAACATCAGTCATCAGGTTGTGACCAATGATCGCTATTCTAGTTTGTTAGCCGAAAAAGATTTAAACAGCGGGAAAAAGTTTTCTGTGTGGCGAATGTTGGCCAAACCTGTTTCAAAATTTTTCGAATGTTATTTTCTTAAAATGGGATTTTTAGATGGCATGCCTGGGTTTGTGATTGCCATCAGTGCTGCATATTCTATCTTTTTAAGAATAGTAAAAAACTGGGAGATTGAGATGGGGCGTAAGGATAAATCTAACAGTGTTCTGCTGAAAAGTTTTATTTTATTTACAGTGCTCAGTCTTGTGCTTTTTGGATTTTCAACACCGGCCTTCGCTAAAAAGAAAAGCACATCAAGAGCTAAATTTCCAATTGTACAGTGGGTTCAGGGTGATGCGGTTGAGATCGAAGATGTGATTCGTGTGGAAAATAAGGAGCCAGTGCACGAGCTTAAAGAAGTTCCGTTGCGCGCTAAAAATATTTTGCGTGACAGTGTTTATTTAAAGGTTAAAGACAAATCAGAATTGCGTTTAATCTTGTCTCAAGATGCCAAAACCAAACAGCAGGCTCGTTTGATTTTACATGCAAATACTGAAATAAAAATACCAGCCATATCCTGGGAAGATGGAAAAATTTTAGAGTTGCAAATTTTAAAAGGCAGTGTGAGTTACGTTTGTGTCAGCGACTGTTCTTTACGAATTGTTACGCCACTTTCAAATATTGTATTATCTGCGGGTGAGTATCGCTGGCATATGGATACCTTAAAACCTTCAGTGCGGTTGTCTGTTTATCATTCTGATCAAGAGATTGTATTTAAAGGTTTAGAGCGCGACGAGAGCGTGAAATTGAACGCTGGCCAGTTCTCAGAATTTGTCGGCGTTCTTGAAGATGAAAATATCTCTTATGATATTTTGTTGCGTGGGCGTCGAGTGGCTAAAGGTAAATTGCTGGCTGTAGCGTCGATTGCAAAAGATGAATTGAATGATTGGCAACAAGATCAAAAAAAATATCTAATGAAGGTTGCGGCTGAAAAAAAAGGTTCACGTAAGCCTTCACAAATTTGTGAGAAACCACTGGCTGAATTGAATCAATGTATGTGGCAGTTGGATTTGTCAGATAAAAAATGTTATCGTTCACGCTGCAATGCTAATGGCGAATGGGTCGAAAGAAATCCAGTCGAAGCTCCTTCTTCTCTGAGTAAACCATGTGGGTCCGTGCCGCAGGTTTTAAAATGCGATTATTAAAAATCCATCAGGGGGATTTTTAATAATCCGGGGAAAATTCTCTGCCATGTGCCCAAGTTGCTCAGTCATAACGAATCAAAAAAAGTGGCAGTTTTTGTCGCCAAGGGATAAGTTCGACAGAAATGCTGACGGCAAGAAAAATTTTTTTATTTCAACAATGATGGCTATATACCTCCTGCAGGCGATTTAGGGGATAATTGGTTTTGGTCGTCGTGCTGGCTATAGGCTGTGTCATAAATCTGGACCTGCTAAAATCTGAAAATTATCATAACATAAGAGCGGCGCCCAAATTGACAAATGCTTGGGTTTGTTAGTTTTCTACTTAATTAGTTTATCACCTGTTGGATTATTTATTTAAAAAAAAGGTTATAATAAAGTTGATGCAAATAAAAGAACATTTAGTAATCACTCTTTATACGTTTCTTTTGTTTTCAATAATTCTTTTAATTATTGGCTACCTATTGGTTAGTAGTGTGAACGAAAATGTTTTTACTTTAAATCATATTTCAAGAGTTTATCAAAGATCTATAATGCCACAGGGTTGGGCGTTTTTTACAAAAAACTGTAGAGAGCCATATTTTAGAATCTACAAGCAACTAGATACTAAATTTGAAATTGTAGACCTTAAGCAAAATAGAAATAACCCAATTACTAGTTTTGATCGAATTGATCGATATAAACTATTTGAAATCAGTAAAGTTATTGAAATAATAAATGTAAAGAATTGGCATGAATGCGAAAATTCAATTGATTTGTGTCTTTCTGGTGCTACTAAATTTTCAGAAGTTATTGTTGAAAATAAAGAGATTAAACCAATTTTTTGTGGTTCGTTCTATATAATAATAGGTGAATATAAGCCTTGGGCATGGGCGGAGTTAGTCGCTGAAGAAAGTGTTAATAATAAAGTGAGTAGAATTAATATTAAATGCAACTCAAGTGGTAATTATGATTAAGTTTATAATTGATTCTGCTCGAGAGCTTGATTGGAATAGTAGAAAATGGCAAATTGTTAGATCGTTGTTGGCGTTAAGTACATTAATGACTTTGTTACTTAGTGATTTTGATAGGCTATTATTTGTGTCGAATACGCACAGTTTTTATTTTGTTAATGTGAATTTTTTTGAACTATTTAATAGGAATTTTTTAATAATAAAAATTATCGCAATTGTTAGTCTGTGTTTGGTAATCTCAGGTTATTTTCCTAAAATTACTAGTATTCTGCATTGGTGGATTGCATTCAGTTTAACTGTGTCAAGTACATTTGTCGATGGCGGTGATCAGATTTGTGCATTACTGTGTATGGGCATGATTCCTATTTGCTTCATAAGTTCAAGAAAAAATTTATGGAACACTAATGATGTAAGTAGACGAATGAATATTTATTTACTAATTTTTTTGTTATTTCTGTTTTGGTTGATAAGAATACAGATAAGTATGGTTTATTTTCAAGCTGCTACCGCTAAGCTATCGGTTACTGAGTGGTATAATGGAACTGCCGCATATTATTGGCTTTTGCACCCTTTGCATGGCTCCCCAAATTGGTTAGTCCCATTTCTTAAGCCGATATTAATTAATAAATTTGGAGTAACAATTATTACTTGGTGTACTTTGATTTTCGAATCAGTAATTGCAATGACTTTATTTATGTCGGCAAAATATAGAAAATATTTATTTTTACCAGCAATTCTATTTCATTTTTGTATAGTATTAATACATGGACTTAGTAGTTTTTTATTGGTTATGAGTGCCGGATTGATTATACTACTTTTGCCTTTTAATACTCATTCGAAAAGAGAATAAAATGGTTAAAAAATGTATATGGACAGGTAAATCTTCAGAAGATTTAATTGAATTTCAGTTTCAAGATGTGAATGGTGTCATGATATATTCTGTGGATGCTAAACATTTAGAAGAATTTAAAACATTTTTAAGATTTTATCTAAAATATAAAAATATTTTTTTATTTTTAGTTTTAAGTATTCCATTTATAATTATTTTGGGTGAAGTTTTTAAAATTTTATATATCACAAAAATAGCCTTAATCACTCTGGGTTTAACTACATTTGTGTTTCCATTTTCTACACCTGAAACTATTAATTTTTTAGGTGTAAAAAAATCAATTTTACTAGTTAGACTTATATCAGTTGTAATCATGTTTCTTCCGTTCATTCTGAAATTTAATTAAAGATCAATATATCATTGTGAAATTCGTAAAGCATAATTAATCAATCTAATCTGATGTACGGCCAGCGACCTTCATTGTTAATTTTACGAATTAGCGTATCCAATAGTTCATTATCACGATTGGCTTCCCAAATTGACTGAACTAGTCGTTCTGTAAATAAGTTCGGTAATCCATTAATACTAGCAGGAGAATTGGGGTTGTTTTCACTAGTAGCAACTTTTACAGCAACGGCTATGACAACCGCAACCATTGAAGATACGGCAACAACATTATGAACTACTATTCCGGCGACTACGGCTACTGCAACACCTATTGTAAATGCTCTTCGTGGATCATTGGGCTTGTTAATTAATTCACGAATTAAGATTTCATTTTCCATAGTTTTTTCTACATTCGGATGAATTTCTTTGATCATTTGGATTGCATCTTTTTGCATTTGAATAATTAGATAGTATGCTTTTCTTGGATTGTATTTTAAATTTTCAATTTTAAATACTTCTGTAATGTTATTAAAATATTTATCGTTTTGACGATCAATGCGAATTATTACCAGTCTTATTAGTTTTAAAGTTTTTATTTTCTCATTTGTTATTTCAAATTTAATCTTTTCTTCATACGCATATTCATTTAAAAAAAATCGTCTATCAAATTTTTGTCGCACAAATGTATCTAAATACTTATTCATGCCGATATTTTCTTTAATTAAAGGCAATCGATCTGCAACGATTCCATATCCAAATACAATTGATGTAAAATAATCTATTCCCATATTTTTATTAGAATCATTTTCGGATTTTGCTAATGCATAAATATTTACTGAAAAAAGAAGAATTAGAGTCAAGTATTTAAAATTCATTATTAAGTCCTTTAAAAAACAATTTCGTAATTTTTTTCAGATTCTAATTAGCCAGACTCTTGCTCGAACCCAAGCTTAGGTAACATAAGGATTCAGGTCAGGAAAAGGCTCAAGGGACCCAGACCGTCCAGGGGGAGATGTAGAAAAATAGCTTTTATCCGCCTTAGGCCTCACAAGCTTTCTCACGAATTGTGTCGGAGTTTCCAGATTGACACCAAAATGAAATTTTAAATTTAGACGATTATCATCCCCAAATACCATTTTTAGTCTCTGTCTTGTCATTTGCAACATCTGACTATTGATATCCGCACCAATGTATTGCAATTTTCGCGACTCTTGCTTCTGCACTGAACCAATAATTTCAACTGCCTTCGAGCCGTCACCAGGTCTGAATTCTACGATGGAATCAAAACGCATCCCATTCATATTTTGAGCCTGTATCAACTGACTGGCCATCGTCAGCTCAACACTTTTGATCTTATAGCTAGCATTATCGGAAAATCGGACCCACTCAGGTGCCTTGATGTCGTAAAAAATTTTTGTCAAAATCAAACCCTGAGCTTTCATATTATAATGATGATTTAGCAAGCCTCGGGCCGCAGGTGATGGTTCACAAAAACCTCAGTAGCTCCCGGTCAGTGGCTAGGGATTTTATGAGTTCTGAGAAGTTCAGGTGGATTTTAATCTATTTTGATAAATTTTAATTTCAGTTGTAAATCTGACGGCATTTCTGTCGAACTTATCCCTTGGCGACAAAAACTGTCACTTTTTTGATTCATTATGATTGAGCAACTTGGGGACAACTCCTCAAATTTTAAAGTGCATCAGAGTGCAATCTAGATAGTTTTATATGGCGACTGACTGTTTGTGGAATTTTGGTAATTCTATAACAAAACATGTATTTTCATGTGTGGGGTCGTAAAACAATTTCCCATTGTGATTTTCTATAAATTTTTTAGAAATCGAAAGACCAAGTCCTGTTCCGGTGCCAGCCATTTTGGTTGTAAATTGTGGTTGAAAAATGTTATTCTGAACCTCTGGTGTCAATCCCGATCCGCCATCGATGATTCTGATCTGATAGGTTGAACCTAAATCATGACACTCGATTTTTACCCATTTTTTATTTTCATCTGTGAAAGAGCTTGTAACTTCGGCGGCATTTTTAATTAAATTAACTAAGACCTGAGAGATTTGAATATGATGACAGTTAACGATCCAGCTGGTGTAGTTGTCTTCGAAAATTAATTTTGTATTGTTCTTTAATAAAACGGGATGAACGTAATCTAGAGCATCGTTAAATATTTCTGTTATTGGATGAGGTTCATTTTCAGACAGCGCGGTATTTTTTGAAAGTTTATTCATCGAAAGAACAATTTTATTAAGTCGGCTTGTAGCTTTTTCAAGAGATTGCAGTTGTTTGAGCGTTTGAACAGATGGATTGTCTAAAGATCGTGAGAGATTACTCATTCTAAGTTGTAGGATTTGAAGAATATTTTTTACCTCATGAGCCGTGTTTGCAGAAATTTCGCCAACAACTATCATGTGATTGTTTAGTTTTTCTTTTTGTTCCTGTGATTTATCAATTTCATTGATAGCATTTTTATTTTGGATAGAAACTAAAATAACTAGAGTAATAAAAGAAACGCACCCAATAAATAAAAGTAATAACAATGTTTTCTTTTCTTTCTCTAAAAAAAGCAGTTTTTCACTGATAATTTTTTCTAGGTCTTTGTTTTATTGAATCATGCCTTGAGCATAAGTTTTTTTATTTTCTGAATAAGTGAGTGAATCCAGTAATTCAAGTGCTTGTTTGTTTTTATTGAGTTTAGCCAACTGAATTGACTGATGCTCAAGATTGACTAAAATTTCATTAGCTAACTCTGTCTCATCAGCTCCCTTGAATGAGATTATATTTGGATATTTAGTTCTTATGTGGTTCAGCTCAGCATCTAACTTTTTATCATAGAGGTTGTATTTTTCAATCCATTGCCGGTCGTTGGTCAGTACAAATTGTCTCGTCGACATAGTTAAAATATCATCAAAAAGCATGATGTTTCCTATGCTTTTTTCAATGTCCCGCGTGATGTTAATCGATTGCGTTGAATAACTTGTTAAATCATTCACAATGCGCGCTAAATAAATAGATAAACCGAATATACAAATACAAAAAGCAAGCAACGAATATCGATTGATTATATGGAGCTTGTAAAAGACAGATTTTTTATTGAGCAGATACATGTAAATGTATCGGAATCTTAATTTATAAACTTATGTTGTTTAGTTAAAAACATGTATTTTGCCAGTACTAAAGAAGGAAAATATTAACAAGCAGCTAGGCTTAAGTTTTGCCAATTCTCAGCTCCTGTCAAAAACTTCTACAGTGTTAATCGGTTAATCGAAATCTAGCCGTGTTCTGGCTTGGTATTGATTTCGCATTCTGTGCATTGCAATCAATCTTTTTTAAAAAGGACCAATATTATGAATAAAAAAAATATCTCATATACTCAAACCGTTTTAGCATTTTTGCTGCTTTTGCCACAGGTTAAATCTCATGCTGCAGACATGATTTTTTTTGATTTTGACAAAGAGTTGGCAGCATCTCAGGTATCTACTGTTGCAGATGTTTCTTCTATCCATAAGTTGGTAGATTTGATAAACAATGAACTTAAGCAGCGCTCGGTTGATAAGGAATTAACGGATTCAGCTAATGAAATTCAAATGCACTTTGATAAGTATCTTAGCAATCGTCTTTCTGCTGTTGAAAATAAGTCTAAAGTAGAGATAGAGTCTATCGATCGCGAGTTGCGGTCTATTTTATATTCCGTGAGAGCGGCATTTACTACACCTAAAGGTGAGTCTTTTTTATATTTAATCTCAAAACTAAAAAATGTGATCGCTGGACAAATCTATTTTCCATATCTTTCTCCTTTGGAACGCCTTCAGCCTTTGTCTTTGGATAAATTAAATCTAGAATCATTTCCGTTAGTTGATAAATCAAATAAAGTATACGAAAGCCGCGCCGCTATGTCTGGTCTTAGCAGTCAAAAGATATCTGAGTTGGATGTTTTAGAGACTGATTCAATGTGGTATTCAGAAAAAACATTGAGCGAAATAAAGAAAAAATTTGGTACAGCCTGGAGTTATTTAGAAGACAAGATTGAAAAAGAAATTTCTCAAGAAATAGGACAGCAATATTCTATTCAGCAGGCTCGTAAGGTGTTGTTTTTTAAAAAAATTAAATCTTCTGCGACTTCTGCAAAGATTGAAGTAAAAGATGCGTATGGCCAAAAATGGAAAATCAAGTGGGGTGAAGAGGTTCAGTCTGAAATTGTCACCAATCGTTTGTATGCAAATTTAGGGGCCAAGTTTTCGGATCTGGTATACTCAGATACTTTTGGCGAAAAGAATTTGATTTTAGTTTTAGATGAAAAAGATGATAGCTGTGATTCCGTGGCATCAGTAGCCAATTTGAAACAGTGTTTATTAAATTCTGTTTATCAATTTAATTTGTCTGGTTACATCGCTGACTCAGGAAAAATTGATCAGAAATTTATTAGCAGAAATAAAGAGCAATTTTCTCATGTTTCAAAAGAAAAAATTGATGAAATCATTGGTCGTACCTATGTAACTTTTGTTGAGAGCTCAATAAATCTACAAGTTGAAACAAAAAATGTTTTACGTTTGGGTGCTGTTCCATTTTCGTTGGCTAAGTCCATTGAAAATAGAGTGAAACGCGGACTGGTTGTGTTTTCTTACTGGATTCGTAATAAAGATGCTAAAGATGACAACAATCGTGGTTTGTTGGATCAATCCGAGTATAAAGAGTATATTCATGATTTAGGAGCGTCACTTGCTGGAATGCGTTCGGCATATAATCCAAATCAATTATTACCTCAGTTTATTTTTAAAGCTGTGAATCCGCAAACAAAAGAGATGTCATTAAAGTATGATATGGGCGTGCTTTACAAGCCGGCTGCATTTACTTCGTCAACTTTTTCTGATCAATTGTGGATGGCTCGTAAAATTGTAAATTTAAGCGAAAATGACATTCGTAGTGTTGTTGCTGCAACGGGTTTGCCTTCTTTTGCTGTTGAAGCAATGTCCAATCGGTTGATATTACGAAAAAATAATATTGCAGAAGCTTATGATCTTGGTTCTGTTGTATCTAAAGTTGCAGATCATAAAGTTTATGTAAATTTGAATACTCGCGAAGATAGATTATCTTTTGTTAGAAAATACAAACTGGATGCTAAATTCAAAAATAACGAAGCGAGAGCATTAGAGTATGTTGAAAAATCAATGCAAGCAGCTGGAGTTAAAATAGACGATTCAGGATTGTCTGGCTATCAAGATTTGGTATCAGTCTATTCAAATGGAATGGCTCGTTTGCAAAAATGTAACAACAGTGTTGTCATTTCGATGTTAGAAGAAACAGTTCATCCGACAGGCCTATCAAGACGTGTGAATCGCCATAAAGATGAGGTTCCGCTTAAATCGTGTCCTACGAATCAGGAATTCATGCAAGAAAAATAATTTCTTAAATAACTACAAGAGCCGTGATGGTATTAACGTCGCGGCTTTTTAGTAGTTGTTTTTTCTAAGAGGCTATCCTCTAAAATTAATTTTGGTTTATCTGCTAATAATTTATCAGTGTCTGTTTCTATAGATTCTCGTTCAGAATCAGGGTCCATTTTTTGATTCCAATTTTTTCGGTCATTTATAATGTCTGCAGTGAGTCTTATTTTTTCAGCAGTTGAAAATTCCCCCATTTTACTTTTGTTCCCGGCTGAGACCCGCCAATAAAATATTCCAGCCTCTTGAATTGGCCATTGAAAGTTATTTTCTATCACGTTTTGGCTCAGAATGGGTTGCTTAAAATCAGATGTTCTTGCGATCTCAATATTGTAATGATCGGCATCATTAATGTGTTGCCAAGACAGAAAGCATACTACAGAGCTTTGACTTTTTTGAATGCTGCTAGGTTTTCTTTTTTTGTTTATGCGTCGTATTTCAACAAGATTTAATTTAGGGGACCTAATTAGACTGTTGCTTACGAAAAAACGACTGCTAGTTATTGTTGATATAGTTCTACCTTTTTTATTTAAGGCAACAACTGTCCACTCGATTTCTTGTTCTGTTTTGAATGAGATATCGAATGAATTTTCAATAGTCATTTTTTTTAAACTTTGGCCGGTTCGAACATTTTTAATTTTTAATAAATATTTGTCAGTGTCAGGAACGTAGCTCCAGGTCATGGTGATGTTTTGATTTGTGAGGACTCGGTCGCGGTCAAACGGAGTTAACAATTTCATTGTCGGAGTTTGATCAACAATGGTTTTTTCTGATGAAGTTATTTTCTCAGAGCCATAGTTATACAATAAAATATTTTCAGTTTCTGTTTTTTCCGCAATTGTTGGATTGAATGCCGTATAGTTTTTATTTTTAAAATCTAAATTCAAAATGGCGGCTGTAGTGTTGTTATTATAAGAGCTGGCATTGGTCAGTTTTAAATGTATTTGCTCTTGTAGGAAACTGATGTGTTCAGGCTCTATTGTGATCAATGTGTTTTCATTTAAAGTAATTGATTTATTGTCGCGCAGTTCAAGAGAAGAAAGTGACTGTGTGCTACTCAATAAACTGTCGTAATAATAAATAATTTGATTGTCTTCGGCATTTTGCCAAAACAAATCACCTTGATGTTTGTATTTGATTGAACCTTTTTGTATCAATAAGCGACCAGCAATGATTGAGGCGGGCTTGGTGTCACGATCGGATGAAGATGTATTTGTGTTAAAGCCGTTATTTATAAATTTGAAAATATCAAAATCTGAATTGGGCGAGATAAAACGATGCCACAGCCAGCTGCCTTGCAAGCACAGTAAAAATAAACAAAAATAAATCAGACGACGGTCTGTTTTTGATGACAGTTTCACAGTCTGTTTATCGGTATTTTAGCTCTGTAAATGGATGTGTCGGATGTATTTCCGGCATAAGGTCTAGCTTGAAATGAAGCTAAACGAAAAAAAAGAAACCCACCTCTCATTCGACCATGATCAAGAAGCGGGTTAAGGGGAATGAAACCTATATTTTGAAAAATTCATAAAACTTCCTTCCATTGCGTACGTTCCCATACGGCGTTCGTTGAACATTGCAATTCAACTCCTCTGGCAGTCTGGCTGGCATGAGATTAAGTTTTCTCTCGAAGCCCCTATAGCTTTGCGCCCCCGGGTTTCCCACAGGTTTGCCTTGAGCAAAGGAAGGATAAAATCCTTCATGTATCGCCTCTCTAGGAACCTCCTTTTTCGTTACGAAAAAAACAAATATTCCTGGGCGTAAACTTTAGCAATCTTGGTGACGCGTCTTCACTTTGGCTTGGGATCGGCAAGCAACTTCGCTTCAGGCTGAACGCGACGTTCAACCAAACGAGCCGTGCTTTTCACTTTGCATTTTATTTTGTTTGTCATCGACTCCTCCCTTTCTGAATACAAGAATATCAAGACAAAGGTCGGGTTTCAAATTTTTGTCAGCAGATTCTCAAAGCTGTGCAAAAGTTTAATCTTGAATTGGGAATACAGAGAGGATTGTTGAGTTAGAATGAGAAATGACGTCGATGAAAGAGAGATTCTCATCGGATTGAATCATAAATGTTTCAGATTGAGACAGATATTTAAGCTTTCAGGAAGATTGCAGCTCAGTTTTTTTTCCTATTATCAAATAGGCTAATTCCCTCTGGCTTTAGAATTGAAAAAGTATTGTTTAGGCATTGTGTTGTTTCTCCAGTACTTGCTCAGGTCATATTTGTGGTCGGATGCAATTTGTGTGTACTTGTCACAATATTCTTTTAGATCGGCATTGGTAGAAATAGATTGTTTAGAACAATAGGAATTAAAGAAATGCATGTCGGTGTATTCTAACTCATAGTTTTCAAGTTTTTTCATTTCTTGAAAGAATGTTTGTTGTAATTGTTCATCGCCAAAGCTCCAGCCTTTAATGGCTTCGGATGATTTAATTATATATTCTTGAAACCAGTGGTCATAGTGCGCATAAAATATTTCGCTATCCACACCTCGTTTTTTATTTTCCGGAATGACTGCGTTCTCATCTTGAATATTATAATACCGATTTTGATTCCGATCATACAGAATCGCATCATCGACAAAATCAATACGAACTAAAATGCCACCATAATATTCTCCATATCCACCCATCATGGCACCAATGGTATTGCTCCAGCAGTAAATAAGATTTGGATAGTTGCCATCACGCTTGAGCATGTCGTTTGATAATTGTTGAAAATGGGGAGTACCGGATTTCCAAGTTTTAAATTCTTCAGAACCAATCCAACGATAACAGCTTTTAATATTTGTTTTGATATAAGAGAGAGGAGAGAGTTGAGAAACTCTGCTGAATGAATCATTTATGTTATTTGATGGTGAAAAAAACGATTTTAAAAAGGCATATGAGGGAACGCTAGTTAGCAATGATATTGCGAAAGCAGCAATCAATGTGCAGAAATAAGTTTTTTTGGATGTAGGTTTGAATCTTGTGTGTGACATTGTTTTATTTTTCCTTGCAGCATTGAAGTGTTTATTTGTTTTCTATCCTGTGTGAAATGTTTCCGTCTGGACGACATTTCTTCCTTCAATTTTATTCAAACAAGATTATTCAAAAAAGACTCCCAGGTTTGGGTGTCCAAATCAAATCGGGGTCGGAACAAAATAGCAATAGAGAATATATTTAAAACAATAGTAAAAGTTGCAATAGATACACTGAAAAGCAAATTCTTTCTTTCAGGATATTTGTACAAGAAAAATATTACATAAGCGACTATCAAGTAAATAGCACCTATATCAAATAGCTGAAATCCACGAATCCAG
>CAZMVK010000045.1:0-21991 GCA_964569545.1 uncultured Bdellovibrio sp. | reverse complement strand
CAAAAAAGCATTTTTTATGAAATTTAAAACGTTAAGTATTTATATAATGGTTAGTGCATTCATTTGCATTAACCATTTTTCTTTTTCACAAGATTGTAAGGCAAAAGATATTGTAAAAAAATCGAAAGCGAACATCGAAAAACCATATAAATATGATAGCTATGCTGTTAGTGAATTCACATTTACCAAAGAAAAACAAAAATTAGAAGCCTTTCTTTTGCAAAACAAAGTTGAACCGTTTAGCTCTCGTTTACAAGTTGAAAAAATTGAGAAAACATATCAAGCAGGAAAAACAACTGAGGCATTCAATCAAGCGAAAAAAATAATCAATGAAAATGACCTAGATGGTGATATTCGCGCGCGTGCCCGCTTTATTCAGGCCGCAGTTCTTGAAACTGAATTCACAGCTTCGCACATGAAAACATCGATCGATAAACTGTCTTTAATCATCGGCATTAAGACTGAAAAAATGGATAAAGCACAAACGGCGTATCTTTCCGCTGGAAAATTAGCAATAGATCCAGAGCTAAAAACAAAAGCCTTGGTAAGCTTACAAAGAATTTACGCACACTATCTTGATTCTATGCAGAATATTACTTTGAAAGATCAAGACAGCCTCAAAGCTGAAGACAAACAGGCACTGGCAGAACAGCTCTCTAAAATCTCAGAACCAATTGCTCAAAAGAAAAATGAAATAGACATTCAGCTTGCTAAACAAGTTCAAAAAATCAATCCTCTACAAGTTATTACTGACAATAAAGACATTCCTTGGAATGCAAAAGATTTTAATCTGACCGCACTTTCTATGGATCAAATAGATTTGACCATAAACTCTGGAGCTAAAGGAAAATGTCTTAATCTAATTTTAGATAAAGTAACACAGCAAAAAATCACAACTCAGGATTTAAAAATAAATTCAGAAAATTGTTTACGAGAAAAAAAGCCATCTTTAGCTAATAACTCTGCAAACAGCTTAATCCGCCAGATCAATGTAAGCACTGAAAACAAATCGATGGCTCTTTATTATCTCAGTTTAAGCTCACAGCAAGAATCAATGACCGAGGCCTCTTTGTGGTATAATGACTTAGCAATAAAAGCCGACAACACCAATGCTTTGTTCTATTGGCAACAAGCTGCTGTGAATAAAAATAAACAGACACAGCAAGACAGCATCACACCCTCTTTGGCAAAAGCTTATGAGTTAGGATTAAAACGCAAAGAAACAGCTTTGTCTTTTGGCTTGGTTCAATACAATAATAAAAAATATGAATTGGCTGCAAATGCCTGGCAGTCAGCACTTGATGGTTTAAACAAACAAAAAAATAAATCAAAATCAGAGCTTGAGCAAATAAAATGGCTGCAAAGTAAAATCAAAGAAATAAGAAATCCAAATCATTTAGCTAAAAAGACAAACACTACACATATTGCAGCAGAGAATACAAAATGAGAGAATCAACAATGAAACAGACTTTACCAAAAACCAATTCAAAATCGGTAACTAGACCAACCGAAAGACTGTTCAAGATACAGTTCAAGATACAGTTCAAAAGGCCATTTAACTGTTTTCACGGCAAATCATGGTCGTTGATCCTTATGGCCTTGATCCAGGTCTTTGTATTTATTCCATTTGCTACTTTTGCAAAGAACACCACTGTCCGAAAAGTACAAGAGGTGAATTTTGCAGAAATGGATCTAAAAGGAACTGTTAGAAATCCAGATGGAGCTTATCTCGTACAAAAGCGTGGAATCAAATTTATGCCTTTGTATGATATGCAGAAAAGTATGGACACTAAGATTCGTGATTCAATTGTTTATGCCAAATGAACGACCGCAGTGAGGGAATATGAAAGGTCTTTTTATCGAGCATAGAGCCGCAAACGGGCTCAAAAAAACATGGAAGATTCAGCCACATGAGCAAGTGGTTACCTTTGGTCGTTCGATCCAGGCGGATCTACGATCCACCTTAGGCGCATTGCGCGGCCTGCAAGGTTTTTTCGAATTCAGAGATGACAATTGGTTTTATGTAAATTTAGACATTGTTACCACTCATAATGAAATTAATGATGGTGAGACCGAATTAAAAATTGATCGCCAATACATATTAAAATTGCCAGAATCAGAACTAATAATTCAATTGATAAATTCAAGCAGTGAACATTTATTTTCAGATTACGCTGAATTCTTTCAACCGCAGCCAGGCAAAACGGCTTACCAGCTTTGCATGGTCTATCGCCATGGCCACAGACTTGAAGTCAAAATTAAAAATCCAAACGATCTATTCACAACAATTCACGACAGCACTCGCACCAATATTAAGATGCAGCCTTGTTATGATTGGAAAATTGATAAGATTGACGATATTGAGATTCATCAACGAACTGTTTATTTAAATTCGGAAAATGAAATTCATCATTTTAGCTTAGATCAGATAGCTGACAGCCAAGGACAAAAAACAATGATGGCCACATTTATCTTGGCCATGGTTTTTGGTTTGTTTTGGATTTTATCACCACGCAGTCAACAATTGTCCCCGTCTATCACCAATGCATTACCACCAATAGAAAAACAATCAGAGCACATCCAAGAACCACGCAAACAAATCAATAAACAAACTCATAAAGAAATTTACCGTGAAGTCCATTTGGCACAAAAAAATGCAGCCGCACCAAAAACAAACAATGCCAGCGGCGGCAGTGCTCCGACTTCAGTTTCAAACTCGATTAAGAATTTAGCTTCTGGCAAAATATCACAACTGATTGGCAAGGTCGCAGCCAATGTAAAATCAAATCGTATTGTTATCACACAGGGAACAACAGCTTCGACACAAAACAATTCAGGGCGCGCCTTGGCAGCAATTGGCTCGGTCAACCAATCAGGAAAAGATTGGAGTCAAGAAGGCAAAGGTAGCGGCGTCAGCCTGTCAAATTCTGGCAGCAAAGGCAACGGCAATGGCCTGAGCATTGGCAATTTGAAAACAGGAAAAACAGGTTCTGGCGGAGTCGGCTTATTAGATGACGAAAGCGAAATTGTAGGTGGACTGGATCGCGAAGTTATTGCACAATATATTAGGTCACAATTAGGACAAATATTATATTGTTACGAAAGACAACTCAGTGCCAATCCAAATTTATACGGCAAGGTCGCTATCCAATTTACAATCACGGGAACAGGAACTATAGAAACTCAAAAAATAAACGATAGTACATTAAATAACTCGATGGTCGAGGGCTGTATTTTACAAAAAGTCTCTCACTGGAAATTTCCAACACCAAAAGGCGGAACAAAAGTGGTAGTCACCTACCCATTTTTATTCAAAAGTACTAATTAACAAGATTTAAAAAATGAACAAGGTTCACGGAGGACCAATGAAAACAGAATACAAGCAGGATCGCTTTCTCGGAAAAACTCAAACTCATCATAATGATGACAAAGATATTACTGTTATAAACAATTCTAGAAATACTACTGAAAATACTGTTAAAAAGTCTTCTCAAAACATTAATGCAAATAAAAACGGTATTAACAAATTTTATTCAGTATTCTTATTGCCATCTGTTTTTTATCTAGCTCCTTATCCCTGGCTCAAGATCATAACAAAGAAAATAAAGACAAAGCCGAAAAACTAGCAAATGATAAAAATGACAAATTAGATTTAAAAAAACTAGAAGATAAGTATTGGTCAGCAAAAGATACTGACTTTAATGTCGTGCAAAACAGAACTTATGCAAAAACTAAAAAAACATTTGTCAGTTTAAGTTATGGACCCTTGGTTAACGATGCTTACTCATATGGTCGTATGACAAATCTTTCAGGTGGATACTATTTTTCTGAAAGACTGGGACTAGAGTTAGCTTACGAACAAGCCAGCATTAAAAACAACGAATCCACAGACACTTTTATCAAACAAAATCAATTCGCGCCTGATTACAACATCATGAAAAACTACACTTCACTGAATGTTGTGCTTGTTCCCTTTTATGCAAAAATGAGTTTTTGGGACCGTAAGATTTTGTATTTTGATATGCAGTTTGCCTTTGGTGTCGGTCAAATGAAATACCAAATTCAAAAAGTCAACGGCAACCCCGTGACCAATACTGGCGTTGAGGCAGCCGAAGATAAAACAGCTCTTGGTTACAACTTTGATGTAACTCAACAGTTGTTTTTTCATGAGAATTTTGCAGTTCGTTTTGATATTAAAAACAAATGGTCTAAACAGACAAAAGAACGCTATTTTATTCAGTCAGGACAATCTAGAGATTTGGGCGACACCACTCAACAAGACACAACAATGCTTTTAGGTATGACATTTTTTTACTAGGAAAAATTAAAAAGATAAAATGAAAAACATTATTAAGACAACTTATTCTAACAAAGCCATGCGCAATATATCGCCGATTTTTGCGATCATGGCTCTATATATTTTTACGTTGCCCTTGGCTTATGGACAAAATAAAAAAATAGCCACTGCTAATAAAGCAGCAAACAATGCTGTCTCCAAAAATATTCCTCGCTACAAGTTAAAAATTGAACCTATCTGGAAAGACAAATTCAATGAATCCAATGAAGCTCAGAACTTTATAACAAGTGTTAATATTCCGGTTAAAGCCAATCCTCCAGGGAAACCAATACCAGTCGCTCCACTTTCAAGCCTTAATGAAAAAATCAATGCACTGATAATATTCAATAGCTCAGTGATTGATAAATCCTTACAAGTTAAAATCAAAGAAATTCAAAACAGCAAAATCAATCCACCAGATGTCACGCGCACAGAAACCTCGCTAACAGTATTAATACAAAAAATTCACAACGAAACCAATCTCACAGCCCGAGATATAGACGAATTGCCTCCTGTGAAACTGAAACTCTTGCAAGCCTTGATTTTTTTAGAACTAAAGAAAAACAATCCAATGGCACTGGCCTTGCTGGCTGAACTGATTGACGAACCAGATGTACAAACAGAGGCCACTTATCTATTAGCATTAACCGCCAAACAAATGGGCCTGCACTCAGAACACTCTTTTCAAATGCAGTCATTGCTTAACAAAGATCCTTTTTGGCAGAAAAAAGCCAGCAGCAATTTGATCGAAAACGTCACCAACTCAGAACTGGATCTAAGCAAAAAACTATCCAATTTCGTTGATAAATTTAAACTTGTCATTGCACAAAAGGATTCTGATAAAAACTCAAAAGATCTATTACAGGCAGACCAATATTTGCTGAATTTAGCGATGATACAAGTTGAGGCCAATCAATTTGATCAAGCCACTGAAATCCTAGAATCCATCAACGAACAGTCATCTTTGCACGGAGTTGTCTTATTCACTGAAGGGCTTCTCCAATATCGCACTGGGCACATCAATGAAGCCATTCAAAAACAAACCGAAGCATTGACTTTTTATGAAAAAACAGCGGCCACTGATCCATTAAAATCGATTGTAGGATTGACTCTGGCAAGACTGTATTTTCAACAAGCGCAATACCAAGATGCCTTTTCAGTATTTTTAAAAGTAGACAAAAGACATGCCCTTTGGATGCAAGCAATGATTGAGCAAGCCTGGGCACAAATTTTATCTCATGATTATGAAGGCGCTGCCGGCAACATGTTTAGTTTGCATACAGCCTTTTTTAAAAGTTTATTTGCACCTGAATCCTATGTCGTGCGCTCTGTTGGCTATTTAAATTTATGTCAATATGGCGATGCCGCCAGAGTGATCTACGATCTCAAAAAACGTTACTCACCAATTCTTAAAGAGCTGCAGTCTTATCAAAAAAACAATCCCTTAGCTGAAAACTATTACAATACTCTAAAAAAATGGGCACAAGATCCCGCGCAGAAAAAAGTCGATGGCATTGATAGCGAAATTATTTTTGCAATGACTAAGGATCCAGATTTTTCTCGCTATCAAAAACTAATTAACAATTTGGAAGATGAAGCACAAAAACTAAACCAAATAAGCATGGATTTAATTAAAATTGAAAGAAAAACCCTAGCACTACAAAATCAAGTTCGTAGCAAATTGGCTCCGCTACAAGCTCAATATCAAGCAGCGAAATCTCCTGTAGATAAAAAACGAATTCTTGATCAAAGCCGGGATCAAACAAACATCTTAATGTCGGCTAAAATTCAGTACTACATTGCCAATAAAGCTCGAACATCAATAAAAAAACTGAGAGAACAAGCGCTTATTCGCATTGATCAACAAAAAAGCGTTACTCGCACACTGGCTGCCAATTCGTTAAAAAAATATTTTTCTAATAACGTCAGCAAACTGAGTGAGACTTTGGATCAGAGTGACATTTTACAATATGAAATTTACTCTGGAGCCGGCGAACACCTACGCCATCAGATGGCTGGCGGCGAGACCTCACAAGAAGAGCGTCCAGAGCTCAAAGTGAAAAATGATCAAGCTCTAAACTGGGAATTCCGCGGAGAGATTTGGGAAGACGAAGTCGGTCATTACCGCTCCTCTCTCAAAAATGTCTGCCCACAAAACAATGAATCTGAAGAAAAAGAATAATTAAGATAAATATTAAAAAATACAGAAGAGAAAGAAATAACAGGAGCTCGCATGAATCAACTAGAAAATAAAATTAAGAACAAAAAGACTGTCATTTTATCTATATTTATAAATATATTTTTCCTATCAACTATCACTACAACAGCGACTGCCCTTGCCGCCAATGGCGATAATAAAAAAAGCACAAACATGTCTGCAAACGAAGGCTTAAAACAATTGCAACAGAACTATGAAAACTCTAAAGCCAACCTTGCTGATTATGAAAACAATCTGAAAATCATCCAAGAAAATATTAAAATGATCGACGGCTCACGAATTGCCATTATCGAAGAAAAAAAACAAATCGATCAATCTCAAATACAAATCCAAAAAAACCTGCGTACTCTTGACCAAAGCAACACAGAGGCTCTTGAGAATATCAACAAAGAAAAATTAGAGCTTAAAAATGAAGAAAAGAAAATTGCCGAATTAGAAAAGATTATCCAACAGCTCAAGGAAAATCAGGTTTCCCGCAATCAAAATATTACCAATTACCAAGAACAGCTCAAACAAATTCAATCTGAAAAAGAGAATTGGAAAAACAAATCCGAGCAGGTCGTAAAACTTAAACAACAAAACGATGTCAAAATTAAAACTCTGAGCAAACAAGAATCAGATTGGAAAAGCAAACAAAAGCAATACCAAACTGAAGTTTCAAAATGGCAAAAAGAAACTATCAAACAACAAAAGATTTATGACACTTACAATTCTTTAGCTGAGAGCAAAGAGTAAATCAGAGAAATCCCAGCCAGCGCCACAGCGAAAATAAGAAAAAACCAGAGTAATAAATCAATTGATTCGTAAAGTATAAGCTCTATATTCAACAGTTGCCCACTCACCTAACAAGCTGTACTTTATTTTGATCTATGAAAAAAATAATTATTCGATTTTTATTTATCAGCTTTTATTCACTCACAATTTTATCTTGTCAGGACACCCGCATACAACCGCAGTGGAATATGGTTTATTCTGCATCTTCCAATCACTACGACACATTGTCTTTTGTTGATATTCTCCCTGATTCTGAAGATCTTTATCTTGTCGGCAACAGCAAAGAAATAGACTCTGCGTATGATGAAATAGCAGCTTTACGTTTGTCAGCAGATGGAAAAATCATTTGGAAAAAATCATTTGATATAGACGCCTATGACCGCCCATTGGCGCATGTCATCGACACTCAACAAAATTTATATATTGCCAGCGAAAACAGTGTCATTAAATTGAATCCTCAGGGAGAGCTTTTGTGGACAGTTCATTTATCTGAATTTGTTTCACCACCGACAGAAGAAGATCCGGATCCTTCGATGTTGATCAGAGATATGAAACTCTACAATGATCAGATCTATGTCGCAGGAAGACATCTAATTTTACTCAACACTGATGGTGCTATTTTACAAAATATCAAATTTGAAAAACCTATTTGGCAAATTTATTTTAAAAACAATATCCTTTACTCCGCAGGAAATGGCCTGATTCAAGCTTTTAATAGCGACAATTTCAGCAAAACGATATTTCGATACCAACTTGTGAAAACACAAAACCCACCAGCAGCGATTGCCGTCAATGACAAGGGTACCATTTTCGTAGCCACAAGAAATGACAATCCACAAGACAGCGCCTATCTCACCGCCATCTCAGCACAGGGAAAAATGATTTGGTCTAAATTTTACGATGATATTGTTGATGGATCTTACGATTTACCTGGCACGCCTAAATTGCTTTTGCTCAATAACAACAATCTTGTTTTATGTTTATCACAACATCCAACAAGATCGATACAATGGATCTCAAGCCAAGATGGTCATACAATTAATAAATACATTGCCAAAACCGGCATCGTACAAGACATGAAAAATAATGAAAAAGATTTTATTATAGCAAGCGGCGGTAAGAACTCGCAACTATTCGATGCTCAAGGCAACCTATTAGCCACTGGTAACATCCAACAAGATGTCGATCAAACCAGTGGTTCCATCATAAACAGAAACAACCAAATCTATATCGGCAGCAGCATCTTTATCAATGGCAGCTCGTCGATGTCTTTAAGAATGTACAAACCATAATTAAAAAAGTGAGTCTTCATTTAAAAACTCACTTTCTCAATCAATCAATCTCGTTTACTGACAAATTCCGTTGGGATCTTTTTGAATAGTTACAGAAACTACAAACCAATCCTTCTCTTCGTGATCATAGCCATGGGTGACTTCGGTTAAAACAGTCAAACCAAATTGACGAGGATGATAACCATCACTGTCTGTGCCATATACAGAAAAATCCGTTGTAAAATATTGTTCTATATATTGATCAAAACGAACATGAGCTACAACTGTATTTTCTTCTTGTAAACGCCAAGCAGCAGTTGCTGGACACAGTTTTTGAATTTTTCGACTCACACGAGATTGCAGATTAGGTGCCAACACACTGTCGGATTTATAAATCACCTGTGCTTGCGCCATCACAGAAATAAAAGTCACCAATAACAAAATACATTTTTTCATAACAACTCCTCTATAAAGTAAACACTGCAGAATAAGTCTGCTGCGTATTCAAATTCACTCCAAAGAAACGCCAATCACAATTTACAAAATAAATTTGCAATTGCTGGAGAATATTTGAAATGAATCTTAACTAAGAGGCTTATAACAAATATTTTCAAATTTATTGTCAGGAAATTGTCAGGAAAATATCAAGACCGACTTTAATGCTATCGAATTAGGCAAAAACGCAAAAGCTAGCTAAACACTGAATTCATCTCGTTTCAAACACAACAGTGCAAACTCCACAAAATACAAGGCACTTTAAGGTTTGCTGTTAATTTTAACTTTGAGTTCTTCAAACTGCCCATTGAGCTCTGATTTTAGAGTCAATTCATAAGGAGCTTTCCATTTAGGCAGCTCAGACACTTCATAAGAATCACCAGTGCCTGTGAATTTTAATATTTCTTTTTTATTACTGCCGATCGCAGTCACTGATAATAACTTGTGATCTTTCTGAAAATTCAAATCAGCAACTTTTTTACCAACAAAAAATAATTTTGCTGTCTTATCTCCAGGCACAAGCTTCACTGTCAACAAACGACCTTCGGCAGTGTATTGGCCATAAGGATATCGAGCACTGTCTAGAGGCTGAGTTTGAGCGCTAACAACTCCGCTCAAAAAATTAACGATTGTAACTAAAGAAAAAACATAACAATGAATGCGTCGCACACAGACCTCCAAAGAAACACTACACTAAAACAATATAAGAACTCATTTCAAAAAAACTTCTTATTACAAATACTAAAAAATAGTCTTCAGCTTGTCTATATTTTAAAGTTTTTAGGCCTTATCATCATTTAACAGCACTCTACGACGCTGTCGAACAACCATGAGATCGTTTTAAATCAACATACACAACAAGACGATCCAATGAATAAAGAAGCACTCTTTGACGAGCACATTCTCATTTAAACTTGCATTGAAAGAAACTAAAATTAGAATTACATTACATCTAAGCAATTGAGATAAAAAGACTCAATTCACTTAATAATATTGATTAATAAGTAGCCCATCAATTCATAACAAAAAAAAGGAGCGCAGATGTCTGACTTTCCTTATCTTCACGGCTTCAGCAATGACGAACAAGAACGATTGCGAAAACAAGCTCGTTTTATTGAACACGAAATTTATCAGAATTTAAATCTTTCACGAGACACAAACTTGCTTGAGGTCGTCTGCGGGGTTGGCGCTCAGAGCGAAATTCTACTACGTCGTTTCCCCAATATTCACCTCACAGGTATTGATCTTTCCGATCAACAATTGCAAGCCGCACGACATTCACTGTCGCACAATCCAATTGCCAATCCACATCAAGCCAAAGCTCGTTTTGAAATTCACAAAATGGACGCCACAAAAATGACTTTTGCCGACAACTCATTTGATGGTGCCTTTTTGTGTTGGGTGCTGGAACACATCCCACAACCCCAAAGAGTATTAAACGAAGTCCTGCGAGTTCTCAAACCAGGCTCTGTCGTCTATATCACCGAAGTGATGAACTCTTCATTTTTCTTGGACCCCTACTCGCCCAATGTATGGCGATACTGGATGGCATTTAATGATTATCAATATGATCAAACAGGTGATCCTTTTGTCGGCGCAAAACTTGGAAATCTACTGATGCAATCAGGCTTTCAAGAAATCGAAACCACAGCAAAAACATGGCATCTCGACAATCGTTATCCACAACAAAGACAAGAGGTCATTGAATACTGGACAGAACTTTTGCTGAGTGCTTCAGAGCAATTGATCAAAGCAGAATATGTGACAGAAGATATTGTTGAGAATATGAAAAAAGAAATGGCAATTGTTACCAAAGATCCCAATGCTGTTTTTTATTATTCATTCATGCAAGCAAAAGCCATAAAAAAATAGATCGTCTTAAACTGCAGTTTTTTTACGAATGACAACTTGATAAAGCAATTGCAGTTCTTCAAGCGAAAACAACAAACCTATACCTACATAAGTCACTACTGAAAATATCAAAACAATTAAGACCGATAAAAACTGTGCCAGCCACAAATGACCTATCATAAAAAATGGAGTTTTCAAAAATTGAGACTGCAACCATGGCTGCAGTTGGCAAATAACATAAATACAAAAACACGAAAGCCAAACGATCCACCAATTTTTTACAAGTGGTCGCAAATGTAAAATTAATTTTCCCCGTAACAAATAAAAAACTAAAACCAATAAATTTAAACTGGCACTGACTGCCATCGACAACATCAAACCTTGTACCGAAAAATATTGCATCAACCAAGGCCCCAGAATCAAATGCGATAATAAACCCACTGCTGCAGCCAACGCCGGCACCAACGGACGATGAATAGCATAAAACGCTGGCAATAAAATTTTAGCACCACTGAGACCCAACAAAGTCCACGCGTATATCTTTAATATAGAAGATGTCATCAACGCGTCTTGAACCGAAAACTGACCACGATGAAAAAGAATCTCAACCAATACATCCGACAAAGCATAAAGCCCCGTCGCCGCAGGCCAAGCTACAAAAAAATTCAATCGCCAATTTAGCGCCAAAGTTTCAGCAAAATCCTGTCCCCGCTTTTCAGACCAAAAACGCGACAATGTTGGCAACAATACCGAGCCAATCGAAACCGAAATCAAAGACAGAGGCAACTCTAACAACCGATCTGCTAAATACAAAAATGTATTCATACCCTCGCCCAATTGAGAAACATGATATGTATTTATCAAAGTCATCAACTGCAACAAAGCCATTCCCAAAAACCCAGGCCCGATCCGCCACAATACTTTTTGTAGAGCAGATTTATCCACAGAAGAGTTCCAACGAAAAAGTGGAAAATATTTTTTTTGCTTTAACAAAATAGCCACCCAAAACATTTGCAAAAATCCACCGACAAGAACTCCCCACGCCAAGGCCTGTCCAGACCATGCCTGCCACGAAGATGGAACAAAGTTCGCAGCAATCATCGCCACATTAAAAAACATCGGCGCAGCGGCAGCCCAACCAAAATATCCAAGAGCATTTAATAAGGAGAAAAAATATGAATACAATGTCATCAGCCAGATAAATGAAAACATCACCTGACTCATGCGCACAGTCAGTTCAAATTTCCCAGGAATCGCCTGAAATGAATCCCCGACCAATAAATGCACAAGCGTTGGCGCACAGAGCACTCCTAATAAACTCAAAGAAGCTAAAAAAAGCATCAGTAAGACATAAAACTGATCGCGCAATTGCACGGCCTTGCGTGCGCCATCTTCTTGAATCGACAGCCCGGTCCAAACCGGAACAAAGGCAAAAGACAATGCGCCCTCGCCCAGTAAGCGTCTGAAAACATTAGGAAGTCTAAAAGCCACGCCCCACGCATCCGTGATCGTTTTGGGGAAAAGAGCAGCAAAAGCCATGTCGCGAATGAGTCCCAAAACACGACTGCCAAGTGTGCCCATCGCCAAAGTCAGTGCTCGGCGCAATAAAGAATGAGAAGAGTGCGAAATCTCGCGTATATCCTGTTGCATATTCGGGATAGCTTGTGTTAACACCTAAGATCTTAAATTTAAAGGTTAAAACGACTTCGGAGGATGAACCTTGGCAAATCATAAGTCAGCAGAAAAAAGAGCACGTCAATCAATCAAACGTAAAGCCCGTAATTCTAAAACAAAAGCGGCAGTTAAAACTTTTGAAAAAAACTTGGTGAAAGCTGTTGAAGCTAAATCAGTTAAAGAAATTCCAGAACTGTTAAAAGCTTATGTAAAAAAAGCTATGAGCGCAGTTTCTAAAGGTTCTTTGAACAAAAAAACTGTATCTCGCAAGATCAGTCGCTTGTCTTCAAAAGCTCACAAAGCAGCTACTAAGTAATCGAATTACAGCCCTAACAAGCTAAAGCAAACAGGCCTCCGCGAGAGGCCTTTTGTGTTTGTACTGCACAAAACTTTGATTTATCAGGCTTTTGCCAACGCATAACAAAAAAACCAGGGTATATAAATATCCAACATAAAAAATCAAAACCTAGTTTAAATTTCATTTTTTTTCACCAATCGATCAAATGTTCTACACCCTCAATCAATCTAAATAAATTCTATTGCATTAAGAAGGCTATACGTAGCGGCACTTTAATTGCAAAACAAACTTCTGCTCGTACAGAGATTAATTATTCTCGCTGATTAAAGGGAATTCAATCCCACAGAAATTGGCACAGTTTCAAATATTTGAAATGATCTAAAGAGGTTCAAATGACAAAAATATTATTAGCAATCGTATTATCAGCCAACATTTTTTTCACCTTTGCAAAGGCTGATGATGAAATTCCACAAGCTAATGAAATTATAGAAAACCCTGACCAACAAACTAAAATACCACAGGTATTCGGACAGACTGAACTGAACCAAATAAATGAGAAAAACATATTGTCACCAGAATACATTGGCGTTCTACAAAGCGGAAGACTTCATTACGGCATCGGCGTTGTATATGATATAAGACAAAAGTTAGTAAAGTTAGCATGCGGATTAACCTTACCACAGTTTGAATTTATGGTTTCAGATGCTGCCACAAAACTAACTAATAAATCCATTAATGATGCTGCCCTAAGGATATTAGCTGAAGATATTGTAGCAACTGGAGTTGGCGCAAAAGACAAATATCCCCTTAATTCAAATAACAACCCTAGTACCTTTAGGACTCAAAAAGAAAGTATAACAAATAACATTTTACAATCTGTAAATATGGGATCCATTAGATTGATTAGCCAAGGTGTTTTAAAAGCAGCGATCTCATTGGACAGACCGTATAGATGTCGCAATCGAGTAGCTAATGAATATTTCCAATCAACAGTTAACAAAATCAAATCAAACAATACGAAATCATATCAAAAGTTTTTACAAATGTTTAAATTTAACTGTGAGTACTGTGAAAATCAATATTCAGCATCTGTAAAATTAGCCCAACAGCAAGCTATTTATGATCACAAATCTAATAATAATGACGCAAGAAATCGAGTCATTGAAGCTGTTATTGTACCAATACTTACTATTAAAAATCCACCTCTAGCAGCTGGAATCGCTGTTTTTAGCGGACTTGGTATCGTTGCATTTTGGGCAGATCAATATACTAATATAAATAACATAAAATCAGCCAGCTATGACTTAGCAAAAACCCAGTTTAATATGTGTAAAACTGACTGCAATAACTCATCAGACATCATAAATACAGCTATAATGCGGTTAAAATATGAAGATGGAGTCAATAAAGTCTCTAAAGAATTCAATTCGACAAATCATTTGCTGGAATCTGAAGCCCCAATTGAGATCGGCAAACAAACTTATTTAAAACAAAAAGATGAACAACAAAGAAATCAAAACAATCAGAATTATGATTTAGGACCTGAACATATTGACGACGTATTTGCAGAAAGCACCTGTCAATCAACTGTCGACAAGATATTAAGCGATCCAGTTACCGGGGCTGGATACTCATACGAATTATACACAGAAAAACTTTCGCGAGAAACTAACAATTCTATCGATTTAGCATTTACACGTTTACGTGGTTTTTTACGAACTGATCCTCGTTTGCAAAATAATAAGTATGGGTATGCAGAATCTGCACTTTATATTCTTGCCGATAAAATCGAAAAAAAAGGAGCTGATCTCATTGCGCGTACTGAGTTTTCAAATGATCCATTTGGGCCAAAGCCACAAGATTATGTAGCTAGAATGCTTAAATTTTCAAATGCTGAGCGAATGAGAATAGAGTTAAAATGGCTACACAACAATCAAGAAGTTTTCTGTCGATAACTTTACAGTCTAGACAATATTGGAGAGTAACAATGTTTTCATATCTTAACAAATTTAAAGAAAAAATAAACCAATTAATCATCAATAAAACGGATTCGATAATTAAATCAGAAAGTTTAAAATCAGAGGACATTTTTTTTGAAGAATATCTTTCGTATATCATTTTCATTTCTTCAGGTGGTATACTTTTCGCTATTGAAATTATTACTTCATTAATTGATAATAAAACGGATTTATTAATTCAATCAGAACTATCAAAAACAGAAGACGTTTTATTTGAAGAGTATCTTTTGTATATCATTTTCGTTTCTTCATATTGTATACTTTTAGCTAATGACATAATTACTTCATACGTGACGCCCGGCTATACTCGATCATATTATTTAACTGCATTTCTTTTAATTTATATTTTGTATTTTACTGCAGAGTTTTACTCGATAACTAATTTTTCTAAAAAACTATATTTAAGCCGAATGTTGTTAAAACTTAATTTTAAAAATGAATTTATCTACAAAACTGCAAAAAAAAGATTCATCAAAGTAAGGTCTAGGCAAATAGAAAATATGACAAGAATATATTCTCGAGCAAAAGGGGATCGAATCATTAAGTGGACTTATGCAATAAGCTCTGTAATAATTAGTTATATATGTTTTAATTTCTTTTCAGTGGAAACAAATTCAAATGATTTGATTTCTTTCGATTTAATTAACTATATACTACCAATATTTATAATAGTTTTTTTCGCACTTACCACCCACAAATCAATAGCAGAGAAAATTTATACCCCAATGAGTTAACTCTCGCAAAAGATAGTAATAAATCCAATTAAGTCCTAACAAGCTAAAGCAAACAGGCCTTCTCGAGAGGCCTAATGAGCGAAAAATTCCATTTCGGTTTTTTCTGATACAAAGGTTCGAATCAAACGTTTGTGTTCAAATTTTAAATTTTCAAAATGGCAGCCAATAATAAAACCACCAGATGTTTTATCTTTATTTGTTGCACGAATTGCGGCGCGCACCACTATCAATTCTTTACCTGGAATATAAAAAGATAAGATCACTTCATCATGTAAAGCCACATCGCCGGAAATAACAAATGACAGGCCACCTTCGCCGATCTCACAACTCTTACTGATGTAATAGACCCCGGCCGACAAAATACCAATGGTACGCACAAACTGACGTCTTGGATATTTTCTTCGTCCCTCAAACTTTGACATATAAACCCTCATAAAATTTAAGAATCTTTTAAGGCTTTTCTAAAACTCTAAAAAATAAGAAACTAAGACTTTTAGAATTCTTAGATATGACTCTTAGATAGTTTATCGGTAGTTTGTCGCGGTACTTGTAGTACAGGTTTTCAGAATGAGATTTTCAAGCCAAATGTGTGATGACAATGGCGAAGATTTTAAGGCGCGATCGGTGTCGGCTAAAATCAATAGACAGTTTTCAAGCTTTTTTACAGACCAATGTTTAGCTTGCTGAGTGTATTGCGGTAAATAATACGGCGGTACCTGAGCAAAACCAGCTAGCTTTTGGCCTTGTAAACCATGCTCTAAGCCCTGCTTGATGGTTAATAAAATACGCATGTGTCTAGCCACCAAAGAAACGATTCCGATCTCGTTTTGGCCTTGATCTAAAAGATGAACCAAATGAATCAATGATTGAACGCGATCGCCTTGCGCCAAACTGTCAGTCAAATCAAAAACATTTTCTTCGCGACGTTTAGAAACACATTTGGCCACATCGTCAAATTCAATGTGCTGACGATCACCTAGAAAATCTTTTAATTTTTTTATTTCTGCATCAATCTCTAAAAGCTGCGAGCCCACCATACGATGCAAAGACTGAACAGCCTCATCAGCAATGCTGAGCTCATGAGTTTTACAGATATGACGAATCCAACTGGCCATTTGATTTTCAAAAGGTTTTTTGAACTCGACACAAACGGCCTTGTCCATTAAAGTTTTAAAATATTTTTTTCGTTTATCAATTTTGCTGGCGATCATAACAAACACAGAACTGTCGACAGGTGACATGATTACAGATTCTAACTGTGACCATTCTTTGTCGCTAAGATCTTGTGCTTCTCGCAATACGATCATTCGTTTCGGCGCCATCATTGGCAGAGTTTCAATTTCATCACAGACAATTGAGATGTCGGCATCACTGGCGAAAAAAGAATGAAAATTAAAATCTTCAGTGCCTTCTGGCAAAACACATTTTTTTAAATATTGAACAGCCTGCTGAAGCAAATATATTTCTTCACCAAAGAAAAAATAGCATCCAGGAAAATCCACGGACTCGGTCCCGGCTTTTTCTAAAAGCTTATAAAAATTTTGCGATTCCAGCTGTGGCATAGGCAGTAAAAATCGCTCAAACAGGGCAAAGATTCAATTCTAATTTGCGACTCGATTCATCAAAAATTTTCTGTCATTCGATCGTGCGCTTCTGACATCATTGTGGCTGCCAATTGATCAATATTTTGTCGTTTAGCTGAAAGATTGTACAAGGGATTGACCGAGTTCACACCAGCCACTGTTACTTTTGAAGAACTAAAGCCTTTATTGCCTACAAAAGAGCTTCTCAATAAAATTGAACGATCCGAACTGCGTTTCAAAGTGATGACAACTCCGACATCTATTGAATAACTGTCTGCTGTTAAAACTCCGGTCGGCAATGATTCATCAACGAAATCTCCAGATGGAGAAGTTTGTGCTTTTTCGATGGACGCTTCAACAATCACTTCTGCCTGCGCTGCGTCTGTTACTCGGGCAATTTTTGCGCGCTCAAATTCTTGAATCAGTGCATTGGTAAAAGCGACTTCAATTCCAGGCTCTTGCGACAAATTCTTAAACATAGGTATATAAACCTGACGATAACCACCAGGCAATCCTCGATCGGGACTTCCTAATCGATAGGCACAGCTTGCTAGGAGCAGCATAAACAGCATTATAACACTAGCAGCACTAAACTTTCTTAAAATTCTCCAGTACAATGAATTCATGACGATAGAATACAATGTTTTAGCACCAGGTCCAGTGAATCTTCATCCGAAAGTACGCGAAGCTTTGGCCTTGCCAATGATTCACCATCGCACGCCAGAGTTTGATCGCATTTTAGCTCAGACCTTGTCGCAATTAAAAAAAATATTTCAGACTGAACAATCAGTTTTTATATTAACCTCGACAGGATCTGGCGGCATGGAAGCCTTATTGGTTAATACCATGCACCCAGGCGATCAAGTTTTAGCCGTAGATTCAGGAAAATTTGGCGAGCGCTGGTGCGAAATGGTTGAAACATTTGGTGGGCATTTGCTGCGCCATAAAACACCATGGGGACAGGCCGTCAAAGTAGAAGATATCGAAGCCGAATTACATAAAAATCCCAACATCCGCATCGTTCTTTGCCAAGCTTGCGAGACCTCAAGCGGAGTGTTGCACCCGATTGAAAAACTGGGCGCAATGATTCACAAATATCCTAACACATTATTTTTAGTCGATGGCATCACTGCCCTTGGAGCCGTGCCACTGCCAATGGATCAGTGGCACATTGATGGTTTGGTTGGCGGTTCGCAAAAAGCGTTTATGTTACCAACAGGCCTATCATTGTTTTCATTTTCTAAAAAAGCTTGGGAGCGAATTGAGAAAAATCCGACACCAAGATTTTATTTTGATGTTCGCAAAGAAAAAAAATCCAATGACAAGGGCGAAACATTTTTTAGTTCAAACGTCAGCTTGATTCGCGCGCTCAGCGTGGTGCTGACGTTGATGACCGAAAATGGATTGAATTCTTTTTTAGCTGAAATTGAAAAACGCGCACAGTTTACTCGAATGTTTTCTGTCAAAATGGGTTTTCAATTATTTGCCCAAAGCCCTTCGGCATCGCTAACAGCTTTAAGTTTGCCTGCAGGACTAGATGTAGACAGCACAGTTCTTAGACAAGAACTTGAGGATCAATTTAAAATCACAATTATGGGCGGACAAGATCAAGCCAAAGGTAAAATTTTGCGCATCGGACATATGGGTTATATTTTACCAACTCAAATGATCAGTTTGATGATGAATCTGGGAGAGCTTGTGCACAAACACAATTCATCATTGTGCTCGCCAGATGAAATGCAAAAACTAGAATTAGAAATGAAAAAATATTGGGGCCTAGCCTGATGGAAACCAGAAAGATTTTAATCACAGACCGTTTCTCTCCAGAGGCTTTTTTGACCTTGCAACAACAGTCATTTTTGCAAACTCAAAAAACAAACTCGCCAGATATTTCTTTGATGACTGAACAAGAGCTCAAAGGCATTCATGGCTTGATCATTCGCAGTCGCACTGTGATTGACGACAAGTTTTTTGCAAAAGCCAAAGATCTACAAGTGATCGTCACCGCCACCAGTGGTTTTGACCACATCGATTTAGACGCAGCCGAAAAATGGGGTGTCACTGCGATGTATACGCCTTGGGCCAATGTCGACAGTGCTGCGCAATTAACTTGGGGATTGGTTTTAGCTTGTGCTTCAAAAGTTGTTGCTGGTTACAAACAAGTCAAAGCTGGAGAATGGCAACGAGAGCTGATCACAGGCATTGAGCTGAGCGGAAAAACTTACGGAGTCGTTGGCCTTGGCCGCATCGGCAGCCGCGTGAGTGAAATAGCACAGGCTTTTGGCATGAATGTGATTGCGTACGATCCTTATGTCGACGAACAAAAATTTATCGAGCAAAGAGTTGAGCGAGTCGCTTACGAAGAGATCTTAAAACGCTCTGATGTTTTGAGTTTTCATGTGCCGAAAACCAGAGAAACAAAATACATGCTCAATCGTTCCCATTTTGATTACATCCACCGCTCGGTGATTTTAATTAACACCTCACGTGGCTCTGCTATTAACGAACAAAGCTTGTGTGAGGCCTTAGAAAACAAATGGATTGAATGTTGTGGATTGGATGTTTTTGAAAAAGAACCCCTACAAAGACAATCTAAATTGTTGCAGATGCCAAACGTGGTCTTCACCCCGCATTGCGGAGCTAATACCACCGAAGCTTTTGCCAAAGCCAGCGAAGAGGCCGCGTTGAAAATCCTAAGATTTTTTATGGATTCATCGACCGAGGACACGCTGCCTCCAAAAGCAGCTTGGTACGGAGCAGCCCCCGCCTGGGAAACCTCAGAAAACTGAGAGCCGCCAGTGCTAGGGCGCGTCCTAGCAAAATCCTAGCAAAATCAGATTTTTTTTTGACGCTTTGAAGACACCTAGCTAGGATGCCTTTTAACCTTAGAGCTCATATCAGAGGCTCTGAATATTTAGGGGGCTACATGTCAGGTGTTGTGATTGTAGGAGCTCAGTGGGGCGATGAAGGCAAAGGCAAAATCGTAGATGTTTTTGCAGACCGAGCTGACATGGTCGTCAGATATCAAGGCGGCGCCAATGCCGGCCACACCTTGGTGGTTGATGGCAAAAAAACAGTTCTACATTTGATTCCCTCTGGTGTTTTACATGCCAACACAACTTGCGTGATTGCTTCTGGTGTTGTCTTGGACCTTGAAGGCCTGCTTGAAGAAATTCGTTTATTAAAAGCCAATGGCTACTTAGTTAACAACAAACAACTTTTAATCAGCGACTCATGCACATTGATTTTGCCTTACCATAAAGCTATCGACAAAGCGCGAGAGCAATCTTTATCAACTGAAAAAATCGGCACCACAGGCAAAGGCATTGGCCCAGCCTATGAAGATCGCGCCGCTCGACGAGCCTTGATTTTATCTGACATATTTGAACCTAATTTGCTTGAGAAAAAATTAGAGTTTGCCCTATCAGAGAAAAATGCTTTGCTTGAAATAGTTTACGGCCTAGAAAAATTCTCAGCCACAGAACTTAAAAAAACGTTGTTAAAAATGGCTGAAGAGCTGGCGCCATACCGCTGCAAAGACGCTTCGGCTGTGGTTCATCGCCAACAAAAAAGTGGTCGACGCGTTTTGTTTGAAGGTGCGCAAGGAGCTTTGTTAGATATTTTGCACGGCACCTACCCTTTTGTTACCTCCAGCAGCACGATTGCGGGCTCTGCCTGCACTGGTGCTGGCATAGGGCCGACCAGCATCAATCAGGTTTTAGGTATTTTTAAAGCTTACACGACTCGTGTGGGATCTGGTCCTTTTCCGACCGAACTGAACAACGAAATTGGCGAACGCATTCAAAAGCAGGGTCATGAGTTTGGCTCGACCACAGGGCGTCCTCGTCGTTGTGGCTGGCTTGATTTGGTGGCTTTAAAATATGCGATCCGCGTGAATGGCATTACCAACTTGGCATTGATGAAGCTTGATATTTTGTCTGGCTTTGAGAAGATCGGTGTTTGTGTAGAGTACAAATTAAATGGCGAAACCATTACCGAGTACCCAACCTCTGCACATGAATTGGCCATGCTTGAGCCTGTGATTGAATACATCCCAGGCTGGAAAGAAGACATTTCGCAATTGACCATCTTAAAGGATTTACCGCGAGCTGCGACCAACTATATTGATTTCATCGGCAAACAGTTAGGAACTCCGATTGATGTGATTTCTGTTGGACCAGGACGCGAACAGACATTGTGGGTTAAACCCTTATTCGCTTAAAGAGTATTCAAAATCTTAGAGCACACTCTCTAAGATTTTGATCCTGCTCTATAAATGTGATGGACTTGTTCATTCTGTATGCATTTGCTTTGATTCATAAATTTTATTTTTTGAAATAATAAAAAAATTAACAATTTCCGATTGACTGCAGACAAAAAATCCAAGAGATTGCTGTTTCACTTCTTGATGGTTCGCTAGCTCAGCTGGTAGAGCACTTCACTTTTAATGAAGGGGTCGATGGTTCGAATCCATCGCGAGCCACCATTTTTTAGTTAGCTTTTTTAAAAAAAGCTTTTGATCGAGTCCCAAGGTCCCCATCGTCTAGAGGCCTAGGACACCTCCCTTTCACGGAGGATGCAGGGGTTCGAATCCCCTTGGGGACGCCAATTTTTTTAAATATCTATAGGAGAGCACTTGGCGAACAAAACTCCGAAACATGTAGAGCTTAAAAATCAAAAAAAACAAGAATACAATACGGTCGATATCAGCCTGATTGATTATAATTTATCACTCAGCC
>CAZMVK010000044.1:10128-22867 GCA_964569545.1 uncultured Bdellovibrio sp. | reverse complement strand
ATGGAATTTACCAATCAGACAACGATTCTGGCAGAGAAATGGTTTCGCGAACGATCAGAGGTTGCCCATGTTTATGCTTCGATTGGCGGTATGGGGGGCGGCGGCGCCAGTGATTTCAATTCATCAATGATGTTTGTAACCATGAAAGACATTGGTCAAAGACCAAAAGATAAAGCCAGTGGTCGAGAGCTGACTCAGCAAGAATTTATGAATGTAGCTCGTAAAGAATTGAAACAATTAAACGGTGGTCGTCTGGTTATGATGGATTTATCGACGCGAGGTTTTGGATCTGGGCGTGGATATCCTGTTGAATTTTTATTACAAGGCCCAGATTGGGAAACTCTTGCCAAGTTAGAAACTCAGTTCAAAGAGGAAATGAAAAATTCTGGTTTGATGGTGGATGTGGATTCAAATTATTTGGCAGGTATGCCAGAGCTGCAAATCAAACCCAATCGTCAACAGGCAGCATTTCACGGTATCAGTATTGATTCTGTCGGCAACACGGTGAATGCCTTGATTGGCGGAGTTAAAAATGGTCAATACAATAAAGATGGTCACCGTTATGATATTTTGGTGATGCTTGAAAAAGTTTTAGATCCGATCAATCAGATTAAAAATTTATACATCGGAAACAGTCGAAACAATTTGATTCCAATTTCAAAAGTAACAGATTTGAAAGAAACCAAAAGCTTACAATCCATTTCACGAGTCAGTCGACAAAGAGCCATTACGATTTTTGCGAATTTGAACAAAGAAGCTTCTCAGCAAAAAGCTCTGGCTTTTATTACTGAAAAATCAAAACAAATTTTACCGGCAAATTATTATGTGCAACAATCAGGTTCGGCAAAAACATATAAAGAATCATTTAGCAGTTTAATTTTTGCTTTGGTTTTAGGATTTATTATTGCCTACATGGTTTTAGCCAGCCAGTTCAATTCATTCTTAGACCCTATTGCAATTTTGATGGCGTTACCATTTAGCTTTAGCGGGGCTTTCCTTGCTTTGTTAATTACCAATCAATCTTTGAACATGTATTCAATGATTGGTGTTTTGTTGTTGATGGGGATTGTGAAAAAGAACTCAATTTTATTAATTGAATTCACCAACACAGTTCGCGATCGTGGCATTACTGAAGCCAAAGCCGCTTTGATTGAAGCGTGTCCAATTCGTTTGCGACCTATCATTATGACTTCGGTGGCGACTATTGCAGCCGCGGTTCCGTCAGCTTTAGCTATGGGGGCTGGTTCTGAGGTGTTCAAGCCGATGGCTGTGACTTTGATTGGTGGGGTTTTTGCCTCGACGTTATTAACACTGTATGTGGTCCCAGTTACATATATGTTTTTGGATAAGCTACGCACGCGAGATAAAAATCGTGAAAAAGTAAAACAAGCATTCGCAACAGTTGGCGATCAGGGCTTAGTCTAGGTATTGGTCTTAGTCTTGCTACAGCCAAAGTATGATGTTGGGTGGTTGGGCTATTAAAAATTATCAATTGTGGGTGCGTGGGGTTTTAATCTCTTTGGCTGCATCTTTGGTGGTCTTTAGCTTTGTCTCGCGAAAACCTCTTTGTATAGATTCTAAGGTTGTCGAAAGAATTGACATTGTTTCATCTGGATCTACGCAAGCGACAGCTTATCGTTGCAGTCAATTGCGACACGTGGATTTTAATTCTGATCTATCAATAGCCATTCAGAATCTCAGTAAAAAACTGCCAAAATTAGAAAAATACGTCGAACTGCTTGGGCCTTTGGTTGGCAAGATGCAAATTGTTTTAAATTCTGGGGATAGCCAAAGTTTCTATATTGAGAATAAGAAAATATATTTAAGTCTGCGTGCTTTACAACAGCCAGAATTATTTGAAAAATCATTTTTACAATATTGGTTGCGACAAAAAATTGTGGATAACTCTGTTGTTAACTCTGCTAGCGAAGAAATCCTGGTCGATTTTCTTTATTACGCATTTGCGGGTAAACTTGATTATTTAGAAACACAACGCAATCCAAGCCTGTGGCCTAGATTGCTCTCTGATGTTGATGATTATTGCGTCGGTCCAGAGCGCTACAATAAAGATTTTAATTTTTGTAAGACCTATTTATCAGATAAAAATAATAATATTTTTCAACCCAAGGTTTCTAGAAAAAAACATGAACAAGTGTGGGTTCAAGAATCTGTTCGTCCATTGATCGTATCATCTCTGATTTCAATGTTTCGTAAATTAACGACTTCAGAACGTCTTTTGCTTTTACAAAAGATGACAGAATCTTTTGTGAATCCGAAAATTCATATATTGAGTTTGCTGACCGCAATTGATGAGCAACAAACATTGCAATCATCTATAAATTTAAAATCAATGGCTGATGTTAATAAGTATGTACACAGCTGGTATCAGTATCTTTCTGAAATTGAAGATATGCAGGGCTCGGTGCATTTTGCAGCTTTGTATGCGCAAGAGCTTTTGCAGAGGGGATATGATTTAGACACCGGCAAACAAAAAATAGATGTGATTGTTTTTGTCGGCAATATTCATGATGAGTTGGACAAAGCTTTTCATAAACAGTTAGAGCCATTATCTGAACAGGCTCAGGTAGCATTTTCTGGTACAAAAAATTTAGAGTGGATTGGCCAAGGAAAATTTATACCCGTAGAGGCCATAACCAATTTAAAAGCAAAAAAAGGTGTTGCATTGACCTGTGGTTTTGGTGATGTGAAATCTCTGCTCAGTTATGCCAAACAAGTGGATCGATTGTTATTAATCGATAATTGCCAAAATCAAGATGATCAAGTCGATAATAAATTAAATATTGAATCGTATTTTAAATCTGGTGCTAAGTTTTTTGCCAGCAAAAATAAACATGTTCGTTTTATTGAATTTCATTCGGCATCTTTGCTTGCCGCCATTGCCGACGATTCAACTGAACATTTGATTGGCCTTATGGTGCAAAAGAAACATCCGATGGTCGACAAAAAATATGACAGTGCTTTGATTCAGCATCTGGGTTGGACTCAGACCTTTTACGACAAAGCTCTGGATATTTATCAACCCCAGAGCGTGATCGAATTCGTAAATTACTTTCGTCTTTAAAGTTTAAGAATGAAAAAAATCAGCCGTGAGAGCGGGTCTCTTTGACTTGATTTTTATCGTTTACAAAAACGCAAACAGGTTGGTGTTTTGCGGCCTCTTCGGCGTTGACGCTGGCATAACATGCGATGATGACGATGTCGCCTTTGTGGACGTGTCTTGCCGCTGCGCCATTCAAACAGATCTCACCTTTTTTGCCTAGGATGACATAGGTGTGAAATCTTGCGCCGTTGTTGCAGTTGTAAATGTCGACTTGTTCATACAGATGAAAACCGGCTGCTTTGATAAGGTCGGGACATATTGAAACAGAACCTTCGTAATTAAGATCAGCATCGGTAACAGTGGCTCTATGAAGTTTTGATTTTAACATTGTCAGTTGCATATAGAATTCCTTATGTATTCATTTTTAAAGAGATTAATAAACCTTGAAGAACTAGATCTGGTTGGATCATGTCGAAAACTTTTTCTTTTTCAAACAAGGATGCAAAACCACCAGTGCCAATTATAAATGGTTTTTCGCCATCAAAACATTCTTCAGAAATTCTTTTTGAAATTTCACGAATAGTTCCCAGGTGACCAAAATAAAGACCTGATTGTAGGCTTTCAACAGTTGATCTGCCAAGAGCTTCTTTCATTGGGACAATTTCAACAGAGGGAAGTTTGGCCGTTTGGTTTTCAAGGCTTTCCATGCTTAGGCGTAGACCCGCGACAATAGAGCCACCAAGATAGTCCTTGTTTTTTGTTACAGCACAGAACGTCGTCGCTGTGCCTAGATCAACAATAATTAAATCTTTCTTCGCACACATGTGTGTCGCTGCAATGGCGTTGGCGATTCGATCTGCGCCGACCTCAAGAGGATTGCGATAATTGATTTTCAATCCCGTTTTAACAACGGCCTGCAGAATAAACGGATTGATGTTAAAATATTTTTTACAGGCATTTTTAATTGAATAAACAACATCTGGCACCACAGAGCATAGTGCTATTTGCTGAACCTGCGACGGGTCCATTTGATTTTCACGCAGTACAGATCTTAAAAAGATCCCAATTTCGTCAGAGGACGCTCCAGTTTTCGAAGTTTTTCGAAAACGGAATTTTAAATTATCTTGTTCATCATATACGCCACCAAAAATTTGGCTGTTGCCGACATCTAAAGCTAATATCATATTTTAACCTCCGGACTGTTGCCAATCATAGGTGAAATCTTTTGTATAATATCCATTTTGTTTTTTTCGATTGTTACAGATGACTCTTTTATCTCAGATAGATTTTCACAGAACCAATTTGCTAAATCATTTTTAGTAGTGAGATTAACAATGCATTTTAATTGATTGTTGTTATCAGTCTTTGTGTACAGAGAGAAAAGGTGTTGATCTTTACTCATTTCAGAAATGTCGTTTTGCACGACGAAATCAACATCAGCGTTATTAAATAATTTACTGACCGCAGCAAGTTTTGATTCTTGATTAGCATTTGCCGTCATTTTAAATGCAATTATTTTGCAATTTTTGTTTTTAGACCAAGCTCGCAATTGATTCACAATCTTAGGATTTCGTTTTAGATGAATTGTTAAATCCTGGTCAGACGATATTTTTTCCGCAAACGGATTGGCGTTGGTAAAATCACTGACCGCGGCCGCATGAATAACAGCATCGAAATTTTCAGTTTTTAAAATTTGTTGAATTTTATTTTCTATATCCGCAAAACTTGTGAATGGAATTTGACGACAAAAAATTTCTGGCATTTTTGCAGTTGTCGCATGCAAATAAGTCACATCAAATCCACGGGCTAGCATTTGTTCGGCGATGCGGGCACCAGTTTTCCCTGTTGAAAGGTTGGTTAGAACGCGTACAGCATCGATAGGCTCTTGCGTGCCACCAGATGTGATCAAGATTTTTTTTCCAAGACCATTTCCGTTCCCGTTGCTGGTAACTTTGTGATTATTTATGGGCGCCAATGCATTTGTTATGTGTTGAAAAATTTCAGCTGGTTCTAGCAGTCGTCCTGAGCCCGTTTCGCCACAGGCTAAATCTCCATGGCCCGTTGGAAATATTTGAATGCCAATTTGTTTCAAATCGCGAATGGATTTCTGTGTGATCGGGTGTTCGTACATTGCAGTATTCATCGCCGGAAAAATTAAAAATGGTTTTTTAAAATCGTGAGCCAAAAATAAAGTGGTCAATAGGTCGTCGCCGATGCCACATGAAATTTTATTAAGATAATTTGCAGTTGCTGGCGCGACAACTATGACATCTGCCCAACGAGCCAAATGAATATGATCCATCATGTTGCCGGCAGCGTACAGATCGCTGACAACGGGCCGTCCAGTAAGTCCCTCAAGTGTTGCGGGACCGACGAACTGCAAAGCCGACTGTGAACAGCAGACCTGAACCTGGTGACCTTGTTTGATCAATTGCGAAAGCACATCACAAGCTTTGTAGGCTGCAATCGAGCCGGTCATTTGAAAAAGAATTTTTAATTTGGAATTAGATTTCAACATTATCAATCAACCTTACGTCATGAACTTTGACGGCTGCGTATCTGCGACCCTCAAAATCAGTCAAATAGTCAACTTGCCAGCCAAAATTTTCGATTTTCTTTTTTGCTGTGACCAAATCTTTTTCTTTGCTGATGATTTGATAAATGTTTGCAGCCTGTGTTCGGTCTTTAGGACTTAAGCGAGTGTTGCGCGAGCTCATCGCCAAGCCTGTTTCCTCACGCACGGTTGGTACTGGTATGATTTGAATATCTAGAAAAAATGCATCAACCATTTTTTTAATCAAAGTAAGCTGCTGAAAATCTTTTTCACCAAAATAAGCTCGTTGTGGTTTTGCCAATTGAAAAAGTCTCATCACCACGGTTAACACGCCATCAAAATGTCCAGGTCGGTCTTTGCCGCATAATAATTTACTGAAAGATTTTTCGGTGATTTGAAATTGATATTGGTCAGGATACATTTCTTCAAATTGCGGAGCAAAAATCACATCCACCTTGTGTTTTTTCGCAAGCTCTAAATCTTGTTCCCAAGTTTTTGGATATTTAGCAAAATCATTACTGTCATTAAATTGTGTTGGATTGACAAAAATACTGAGTACACAAATATCGTTTTCTTCGCGTGCTTTGGCGAGGAGGGTTTCGTGTCCCACATGCAGTGCCCCCATGGTTGGAACAAAACCAACACTAACAAATGGTTTGTTGGCTGCAAGCTTACGACGATAATCCTGCATACCGGCTACGTGAGTAATGACCAATGGTATGTGTGGTTTGTCGATCATAAATAACTCTCTTTTTCAGAAGGAAATGATCCCTGGGTCACATCATCATGAAATTCTTTGAAGGCGTCTTGAAACATTTGAAAACCCTGGGCATAAGTTCGTAAAAATTTTGGTTTAAAAGTTTTCCCCATACCCAGCATATCTTGCAGAACTAGAACTTGTCCGTCGGTGTATGGGCCCGCGCCAATGCCAATTGTCGGAATAGTTAATTGCTCAGAAATTTCTTTGGCAAGCAATGTTGGGACGCACTCAAGCACGACTGCAAAACAGCCAGCTTCTTGTAAAGCTAAAGAATCCTGCAGAATTTGTTGGTATTCTTTATTGTTTTTCCCTTGGACTTTGAAGCCACCCAATTGATGAATAGATTGTGGAGTTAAACCCAGATGTCCCATCACAGGAACACCTGATTCTACGATGTGATGAACCAAATCAATATTGCCTTTGGCTCCTTCTAATTTTATTGCATGAGCACCAGCGCACATAATTTTTTGAACTGCATCCATGTTTTCGCTTAAACCTTTGCGGTAAGACAAAAATGGCATATCGCCGACAATAAATTTATTGTTAGCACCTTTGCTGACTGCTTCTGTGTGCCAAGCCATCATTTCAACACTGATTTTTAAAGTGGTATTGTGACCATGCATAACCATGGCTGCGCTGTCGCCTACCAAAAGGCAATCGATTGGAGATTCGTTGAGCATGCAAGCAAATGTGTAATCATAGCAAGTCAGCATAGAAATTTTTTGTTTCTGTTGTTTGCGCAGAGAAAAATCTTGAATCTTCATGAGGGCCTCGTTTGTGGTAAGGTCAAATCAACAAAGGATTGATATACATTTTGAAAAGGATCATTTTTTAAAGCGTTTAAATTTTTAGTGATGGTAGGTAAATCTTTTCGCGCCAGCGGCCCAGTCAGAGAGTTTTCTGGAGATGCTTTAAAATTTTTCAAATTCTGATCCAGATACAAATCAATCACGTGATCGGGCAGTCCTAACTCAAGCATTCCAATGCGCATTTTTTGCCACAACAAATGTGGCAGGTTTCCGCCCAACACGCACAAGGCGTGGTAATAGGGTTTGTGCTCTGCAGACAAATAATAGGTTGGATTTTTTATCTCGGCAGCCAGGTCCTGCATGTTGAGGTCTGGTCTATCAATAATAAAAGGAATGCGTGGGTAAAACTCTTTGCCATATAATTGAGTCGAAAATGTCATCAAAGGATGGGCGGCAATCATGCCGTTAATTTCAAGAGCTCCTGAAAAATGGATGACCATTTTGTTAAATTTTTGCAGGTGTTCTTGGTAAAAGGATTCCAAAGCATTATCTGAGATTAACAGCCAAATGCGATCAGCGTTGTTTGCTAAATCATAAAGAAATTCAGTTGGTTGAGATCTGTTCCAGGTAGTAATGGTTGGTTTTATAGATAGGTCAAAGCTATGCTGGTGGCCAGGCTGCCCAGAGCTTTCGATGTCCTCGTTGAAGAGGCTGTTCAAATAAAATGCAAAGTGTCGGGACATCTTGCCCGAACCTACAATCAAGTGCTTCATGGTACCTGTCCTAATAGATCAAGTCCGCGACTTTATGTCGGCTAGAGTTCTTGCACAATTTAGTCCTTTTGCGTTTAAAGTCAATGACGTCTTTTCTTGTCCCTGGTTTTTTACAATGCTAGAGCATCTGCATGCTTAAAAAAATATATTGGTTAGTAGTTGGTTTGATTGTTATGTCGGCTCTGGGCACTATGGTTTATTATGGTATGCAACCGCGTGCTATCAGAAAAATAAATATCAGTCAGTTCGAGGACAACTCGGTTTTAGCCCGGTCTCTGCTATTAAGATTCCGCGAAGAAATTAAAAACAGTCCTTTGCTGTTTTTTGGTATTGATCCGCAGAATCAAGATGATTGGAAAGTGCTGGATACTTTTTTACGTGAAAATCAGGAAGCTGGTTTTCATTATGACTATGTAGCGATGGATGATCTTTTAAATCCGCCAGCAGGCTTTCCCGAGTTTGAAAAAATTCAAACCAAAGAGAACATTGAGCAGTTTTGGTTGGGGATCAGTCAGGCATTGCGCACGCAAAAGCGTGTGGTTGTGATTGTACCTTATATTTACTCGACACAAATGGTGCCAGGAAATGTCGTGAATAAAATTCGCGAGAAAATTTTGGCATTCAACAAAGAAAACGAAAATCAAAAATCAGATTCAAAAATAAACTTGGATTTAACTCAAACAATTAAGCTAACATTGCCGACCAGTTTTTCAATGGCCAAATTACCACGAACAAGGCCGGAAGAAAAAAATATGGCTTTTCCTTGCGTGGTGGATGCTATCGATCAATCTGGCGTTGGTCCATTTGGTTGCCAGATCACACAAGTCGCGCGAACCTCATATCGCAAGCGTTTTCCAATTGGTTCTCATGTTGGATTGGCCAGCCAAGTTGGTTTGCATGACTATTTGATTTTGCATGCAATTGAAAAGTAAGTGTCATTGAGACTTATAAATATTTTGACGACGCTTAAAAGTTAAAAATTTAAGCTCAATTTTTTATTTAGAGTAACATTTAAATTTTGAACAAAAAAATTTAAATTTTTTCTGAGAGGGTTTGTTTCTTATCTCAATGTGATTGGCAAACACGGGCTTTAAACTGCGCTCATGTGTTCTTCGAGCCAGTCGGCGATCACTTCAATGCTGGCTTTATTTTTAATAACAGTTTCGATCATAAAAGATTCGCCATTGTCGGGATCTACCTTCAAGCTAAATCCATTCATTCTCACAAATATCGCAGTTGAGGCAAAGGCAACTCGCTTATTGCCATCAATAAAGGGATGATTTTGAGTTAGGCTCTGCAAAAGCGCAGCGGCTTCAAGAGAAAGACTTTTGTAATATCCAGTCTGAGGTCTCATTAATGCGCTCTCTAAAAGCCCCATGTCTCGAACTCCAATTTTTCCTCCAAACCTTTGAATCAGTCGCGAATGTAACTCAATGGTTTCGGCAAGTGTGGGGTACAAAGTGATTTTCAAATTCGTATTCACTTAGCTAATCTCATCAACAACTCGGCGTGTTCATCAAGCACTTCATCCATCGCACTTCTATATGCCGGGCGCACTCTTGATCTGTGAATGTATTCGGCAACAGCCTCACTTACGACACTTGATATGCTACGATCTGTGTGACTGGCATATGACTTGAGGTCAGCTAACACCTTTTCATCAATTTGAGTTGCAAATTTTTTTGCTTTCATAAAGAACCTCCACAGACAGAATATCATGATAATTCATGAATTTTCAAGCAATTATATAAATATATGTTTTTACATGATATTTGTCAGAATCACCTCGATCTCATCAACGTCCATTTCTTGAGAATAGGCTTTTTAAAAAGCCATTTTTCTTCATCTCCTATGAGCGACTGAGGCCCTTGCGTCTTTTCCTAGTCTGAATTTTTATCAATTGCAGTTTTTGCGGATAAATTCTACGCAGTTTTTGTAGTTTCCGCGAAAGGCAATTTTGACTTTTCTTCGCTCAAGATTGTCTAAATAAATTGGGTCATAATAATAGGTCAGCAATTTTTCAATCCATAAACAATTGCTGGTAAGATTTTTAGTTTCTAGAAATTCTTTTTCAGAGTTTTCAATCAATTGTGTGATTTCGTTTGAGCGCAGTCCGCCTAATTTTTTTGAGATCGCATTTACAGCTTTATAATATTTTTTAAATATATTTTGTGCCAATTCAGTCTTGTTAACATCAGAAACTGCCGAACCAATTTCTGTTTGCAGGATGTACTCTGTAAAAATATTTTGTACGCGATTTTCGATGGGCTCATCAAGCCAAAGAACAGGGGCTTCTCGATATTTATCGTATAAAGTTTTGGGCACCATACAGCGACCGATCAGTGCGCTTTCATCTTCAATAAAAACAGTCTTCTTATTTAAGATTTTGTTTGAATTTAACTGCATGATTTTTACGGATAATTTATTTTCAAAATCAATTTGTGATGGTTGCGGTTTGGTGGTGGACCCAAAAGCAGAGCCACGGTGTTGGGCTATATTTTCCAAATCAATCATGGCAAATTGATTGCTAATTTCATGAAGCAAATTAGTTTTTCCGCTGCCTGTCGGGCCGGTTAAGGTCAAAAAATCATTTTTGAGAGCGAAATCTTCCGTCTGTGTGCTTAGATAATTTCTGACGGCTTTGTATCCACCATGGATAATGGGTCGATCGTATCCGAATTCTTTTAACCATTGTTGTGTGATTTGCGAGCGCATTCCTCCACGAAAACAATAAATCACACAGTTTGGATTGGATTTGATGAATTGAATCCAATGATTTATTTTTTCCTGTTTATTTGAACCACTGACTAGCCGGTGACCTAAGGCGACTGCAGCGTCTTGTCCCTCAGTTTTGTACATTGTTCCGATCTGGGCTCTTTCTGAATCATTTAAGATTGGCAGATTGATGGATCCAGGAATGCTGCCTTTAACAAATTCAATCGGCGCTCTGACGTCAATCAAAGGAGTGTTAGTTAATAAAAGATCTGGCAGTTGTTCGAGCTTGATGAGGTTTGGATTATTCATAAAACACTTGAGAATTTCGTTTGTCCAGTACAGTGCCGATGATTGCGGCTTTAGGAAATTGTTTTTTAATTTTTTCTAATATTTTCTGACTTGAATTTGTAGAAACAGATAAAAACAAACCTCCACTGGTTTGCGGATCGTGAATCAATAGTTGCTCCAAAGCGCTTAATTTTGAGAACTCGCAGGTTTTTTCTGTATATTCAGAATTTGATCTGTGGGCTTTGGTTAGAAATTTATTTTCTAAGCAGGAAAATGTTTTTTCAAATACGGGAAGCTCTTTCACATTGATGTGCAAACTTAGATTGCTTGCTCTTGCTAGCTGCATACTGTGACCTGACAATCCGAAACCTGTAATATCGGTGGCGGCGTGAATATTTTGAAGATCATTTTCGTCTAACAAATCAATAATATTATTTAATTTTGCCATGCTGTGAATGGCTTCTTCGATATCAGTTTCGCTTAACTCATTACGTTTTAAGGCAGCAGTCATCGTGCCTGTTCCAAGAGGTTTAGTTAAAATTAAATGATCACCAATCCTGGCGCCAGCATTAGTCCAAATTCGTTCGGGATGAACAAAGCCTGTGACTGATAAGCCAAATTTAAGAGTATCATCATCAATGGAATGGCCACCGACAAAGTTCGCATTTGCTTCAGCGATTTTATCACTGGCGGCTTGCAACATTTCGACAATAACATGCTCAGGAAGAGTGGCGATTGGAAAAGCTAAAATACCCATTGCCGTTTTGGGACGACCGCCCATTGCGTATACGTCGCTGAGAGCATTGGCTGCCGCGACCGCTCCAAAGTGGTAAGGAGAATTTAAAATAGGTGTGAAAAAGTCCAGGGTTTGCACAAGAGCTATTTCATCAGTGACTTTGTAAATCGCGGCATCATCAAATAGCCCGCCATCAACCAGTAAGTTCGGATGTGATTTGGGAAATTTGACTTGAGTTAAAATTTTTCGTAATTCAGCAGCGGCTATCTTTGCAGCGCAGCCACCTTTTTGTACTGTTTGAGTCAGAGCGATGGGCTGAGTTGTCATGTATGCTCCATTGATTTGGGTTGTGCTGATTATTCATTTTCCAACAGGGTTCCGTCAACTGTGACATGTCTTTTGTGCTTGTAGATATTTGATGTTGTGATTCAATAAGAGCGAGGTGTTTATGGAAGCAGAAAGCTCGTCCTTTTGGCGCAAATGCAGTACTTGTAAAAAACCGATTCAACTTGGGGCAAAATATTTTGTATGCAGTGTTTCAACCTGTAATGGTGATCGCACCGGTTATGTTTTTTGCTCGATGAATTGTTTTGAAGCTCATTTGCCCGGAGCACGTCATCGCAGCGCTGGTGCAATTGAGAAGTTCGCTCCCAAAAATGCAGTGGCTATTGCAACAGGTGCAGGGTCAAATGCAGAAGCTGCTCGAGCTCCCGCTCGCATTATCGTCAGTTCTCCTAATATATCCTCTGGATCGACAGGGCATTCAAATAAGACGGCGATTCCGAGAGAGGTTTTGATTATTGCTTCTCGATTGAAAGAATACATTCAGGCTCGAGCAGATTTTAACACGTCGGCTTCGGTGATGGATGTTTTGTCTGATCATATGCGAATATTGTGTGATCGTGCCATAGATCATGCACGAGCCGAGGGGCGCAAAACTGTTTTGGATCGTGATTTTGAGTTTTTAAAAAATTCTAAATAAAATCATTAAATTGAAAATAACAATTGCATAATTATTAGCCATCCTGTGAAATTTCATAATGATTGTTGATTGTTGATTGTTGATTGTTGATTGTTGATTGTTGATTGTTGATTGTTGATTG
>CAZMVK010000044.1:0-10028 GCA_964569545.1 uncultured Bdellovibrio sp. | reverse complement strand
TGATTGTTGATTGTTGATTGTTGATTGTTGATTGTTGATTGTTGATTGTTGATTGCCAGTAATTTTTTTGAATATTATTTTTGAATGCAAAGTTATTTTATTTCTTATGACGGCAAGGAGGCTTGATCATGAATAGGTTGTTGCTATTTTCTCTGATTTTTACAGCATTTTCGGCACAGGCGATTGAGTTTAATGCTAATCGAACTTACCAAGATGTGACCAATGCTATTCACAATATTGCGTTGAAATATCCCAAATCGACTCAGGTGATAAACATCGGGATGTCAGATGGTGGTATTGCCATCGAAGGTTTGCAGATCGGCCAGGGCGATGTTCACAATTTGTTGGTGGCAACACATCACGGAAATGAATATGGTTCCACAGAGTTGGCTTTAGGTTTTGCCGAGTCCATGGCTCAGGCGCCGATTCCAGGACAAACCATGTTTATCATTCCGGTTTTAAATATTGATGGTTTCAATAATCGCAATCGTTATGAGCGAGTCAACGGCAGCAATATCGATCCCAATCGAAATTATCCTGGCCCTTGTGGTACTGAGGGGCCATTTACTTTGAAGAGCACATCGGCTTTGGCTAGATTTGTTGAAGCGCAAAATATTATTGCCTCATCAACAATTCATACATACTGGCCAGCAGTTGTTTATCCGTGGGGGAATTCAACTCATGATATAAATACTCCATACACTTCAAAATTTTCTGAGCTTGCACAAGCCGCAACCTCGGTCAGTCATTATCAAACTGGAAACAGTACTGATGTTATTTATCCCGCAGATGGAACCTTTGAAGATTATGCATATTGGCAGCATGGGATTTGGTCATTGTTGTTTGAGGTTGGAAACTCACACAATCCAAATACGACTGATATTAAAAAGCTAGTGGCCGTAAACGTTCCGGGTCTGCGTAAATTTTATGAGATAGCACCAACGACAAGAGCGCCAAAACATTCTTTCGATGGAAAATGTTCAGCAGCGTTAAAAGCTTTGGATTTACATATCGAGTAGTTTCGCAATTGGGTGTTATTAGTTAAAATTATAACTGTCAGTGATTGAAAAAAGAGCTGACTGTTATTGTTTTTTTTCAGATTGAGATATTTCGGTTTTGTGAATAGCTTTAACAGGTGCGATTTTTTACTTAACTTTAGGAAAAGAGGAATGAGATGATTAAAAAATCATTATTGATTTTAGGTTTTATTTTGATGTCAGTAAGTGGCCACGCTTTAGAAGTTGGCGATGAGGCGCCATGTGTTGTGTTGGAACATGTTCAGACAAATGGTCAAATCTCAGAGCATTGCATTCGTGAACCAGAGTTTGCGAATAAGCCAATCGTTTTGGATTTTTTCTCTATTTATTGCAGAGACTGCATTAATAGCTTTCCAATTTTAAACAAAATGGCTAACGAAACTCATGGAATGGCTACATATCGAGGAATCGCAGTAGACAGAAATCAAGATAAGGTAAAAAGCTTTATCGAAAAAAATCCAGAGCTCATTATTCATGAGGTTGCATTGGATTCGGCGCGTGTTGCGACTCAGGCTTACGGTATTTATTATACGCCAACGGTATTTGTTATTGGGCCAGACAACAAGATTTTATTTAAACATGAAGGCTCTATAACTGATGATATCGCTGTTCAAATAAAACAAACAATTCAGTCTGCAAAATAATGACAGGAAAGATCTTTTGATGAAAAAAATATTTGCATATTTAGCAATCCATATTTTTTTCGTTGCTTGTGCTCATCAAGAACCAAGGGATCTTTCTTTGCTTAATGCCGAAGCCCTAGATCTAGCAAGAAAATTTTCATCCGAGAATGTTAATACCAATACGGGGCTTCGATCTATTTCGAATTTATCCAGTGGCAATAGCTGTTCAGTATGCGCTCATTAGTCTCCATTATTTTTCTTATTTATGTCAGTTTGGCTTCGGCAAGTAATACATATATTAACAATACTAAGATCGATAAAGTTTCCTATGTCTTACAATCACAAAAATTTGAAACCAAACAGAACTCTCCCGAGAATGATGTTCCGTCACTGAGGCAAAACATTTCATTTAATATGCAAGTTGGAGATCAGTTTAATGTTGAAACGACAGTAATCTCGGCAAAAACGGATTATAAAAATGTTCAACTGACAGATAACAAGGGGCAGACTCATTCTTTAGCTCAAGACTATGATCGCGCAGAGCACAGCCTGTCTGTGAATGGGCAATACTACTCTGGCGCTAACAACTATTCATTGGGAATCGTTCGTTCGATGAATTCCTCGCCGTATTTTAATCAAGGTGTGCAAGCTGGTTATTATTATCGTGGATTGTATGATTCGTACAAGTTGGGCAGTGATGTTTCAGTTAATCAAAATAATCAGCCTGAAAGTTACTATACAAATCGGCAATTTACTTTGCAGAAACGCCCGAGCAGTTTGATTACAAATAAAATGACTGTTTGGTATGAACAGGTTTTGAATGAAGATTTGAAAACAAGGTTGGAGTTCCTTTATGGACAGAGACCAGCGGATCGTCCAAATAATAATGGAATGAATTTGAAAATTGGTTATGTTTTGTCATCTAATTATTTTTTACGAACAGGTGTTGGCTACATTTCCGAAGAGAATACGGATCTTAAAAATGAACGTGGGAGTTTTTCAACCAGGTATTTTGATTCAGAACTTATTTATAAACCATCATATCGATTTTTAATTTCTTTTGCTTATGGACTTATTGTCGAATCGGAAAAAAGTGCCTTTGTTGGCGAAGATCAAACATTTGGTCATGACGTTTATACTGTTGATGGGAAATATAAATTTCCAGGTTATACAATCTCAAGTACGTTGTCATTTCGCCAGTCCAATACTGACAGTCAGGAAGCCAATTTGTCTGGGGGTTTTATTTGGGAAATGTAAATAATTTTTTATTACAAGTTGTGTTTAAGGCTGGATTGGTTCTATCTGTAATTTCTTGTGGAAAAAATATCGAGCGTTATTCTGGCGTTAAATCTATTGTAAATGACAAAAGCACCGTGAGCAGTTTGTCGGGCGAATATACGGATCTAAATGGAAATATAATTAACTTAGAGCAGTTAAACAGTAAAACGCAGGTTATAATTTTTGCACAAGATTTATGTGCAGTTTGTTCCGAAGAAGCTTTTGAATTATCAGATTATGTTAAAAAAAATGGATTGCCCAGCGTATTTGAAATAAGACATATTTTAGTGGAAAGTTTCATCGACGACGCCAAAGATTGGGTGCAATCTCATCAGGTACAATGGTCTGTAGGTATTGGTAGCTTTGAGGTATTCAAAAATTATTGTTCTTCAATGCAGGTCCCATGTTTAATCATATTTAAACCAAATGTTGGTATCACTTTTCAACACACAGGAAAGCTTAGCGCTGAGCAAATCACACGGGAAGCTGGTGGATGGTGAAGATGTTTTTTAAGAAATTTGTTTTTGTATTATTAATCTTTTTTCATACTTCGACAGTTCTTGCGATCGATTTTAGTTCTGATTTAAAAAGCAGCGACCAGCAAAAAATTGAACTCAGCAAAAAATATGTATTATTATATTTTTGGGCAACGTGGTGTCCAGTATGTAAACAAGGCCTGCAATCTAAATTGCCAAATTTAATAAACAATAATTTACAAATTCTAGGCGTCAATACCGATGCCAACAACATTGATATTGAACAGTATAATAAAATAAATTCTGTTAAAATAGTTTCGACAAATGATGAAGATAAAAGCTTACGTAAACAGTTTAAAGTGATTACAATGCCCACGGGTATTTTGCTTAAAAAAGAAGAGTCCAAATATATTGTTGTAAAAAAATATACTGGCAATGAAGTTTATCAGCTAGAAAAAGACATCGAATAATTTCAGTCGTAACGAAAATAATACGCGACTGAACAAAGCAAAATTCCGATGCCCCAGTTTAATTTGGGGCCAGAAACGAAATACGGATAAATCATCAACGCCAGGCCAATAAAGATATTGCGAAAATTAGCTTCTTTTTTGCCTTCTTTGAAAAGCCAAAATCCAACCACACCAAAAATCAATGCTGCAAATAAAGATGAGATGTCTAGGGCTGGCAATGATATTGGCAAGATAACCTTATTTCTGCGGTGTCATTTCTGGCACAGTCATTTCCGTGTAGATACTGATCAATGAATTGCGAACTATACATTTTTTGATGTCGACAGTGATGCTGCCAATGCGATCAATTTTCCCAGCGGTACCGCCGTCGCCTTGAAAAACAATAACATTTGTTGTGTATAGGTCTCCATTTTCAATGGTGGAACCCATGCCAACTTTGGTAGAGCCATACCAGCCAGCCATTTCGTATAATCTTTTTTCAACCAAAGAGTCGGCTTCGCTGTCGCTGCAGGCCCAGGTGGTTAAAGATGCGAATGTCATTAATGTAAATAAAAAATATTTCATGTTAATTCCTATTATTTTAATATTAGTAAATTTCGTGGCTCAGTGGTCGGCGTGGTGAACGGAAATACGTACGCGGTGAAAGCTCTAACAAATCGCCAATCTTGGTCATATAGACGCAAGCATAACGATCGACTTGATAAGCAAAATAAGATTCTTCATTTCCAGCGCGCATCAATTGTCCCCAATTTGAATTGTACAACGACTGTTGTTTGCGAATCAGGTTGCTGATCTGGCCATCGGTTTCTGAAATCTGTTTTTGCAGAACATCAATACGATTTTCATCAACAGGAGCTTTCTTTTCATTTCGCAGAGTCATCAGGCTGGTGAGTTCGTCTTCAAGAGGTTCTTTCTTTTTCATCAAGGCTTCGATTTCATGATTTGTAGGTTCTGCCTTTTTATTGCTTTCGACCTCATTATCAAGCTCTTCGATGACCATGGCGGTTCTCCAGCCACAATCTTTTTTCAAGCGCAAGATGTCGCCATAAATGTGATCGCCGATATATAAAATCTCATCACCTTCTAAACCTAAATCGCGGGTAAAGACCTCAGCACAACCACCTTGGTAAACACCAGGAGTCAGTTTATCTGTATGATTAACCATCGTACCAGTAGCCGGATCCACTTTGAGAAATTTTAAATTGTCATAAAAGAATCGTGGTTTTTGCGCGAAGGTAATGACGACCTCAAATAGATCCATCCACGATTTGTGATCTTTTAAATACGGATTGATGGCATAATCGAGCAAAATTTTTGTGTAAGTATAATCAGAATTGGTTAAGACAAATATTTTTTTGCCGTGCTTTCTATATTTTTCAAGACCCGCAACCATCTCTGGATCTTGAATCACAAAACGATCTAAATTTTCACGAACAATGTCTTTCAAAGATCCATCGCGGTGTGCTTCGTCTAATGCGTTTAGTACATCGTCTGCGATCACTGAAAAATCAGGATACGCGGTTGGATCTGCTTTTTTTAACTCAATAATTTGTGCAATTAAAGTCGCTAGCGAAATTGAAAACGAAGTATCAATCGCCATGTAATTTGAATCACCCAAATCAATGTAGGTACTCTTGTACATTTTTTGTTGAGTTTTGTAATCAACAGGCGTCAGGCCATGATGGCTGGCGCGAATCGACGAGTGTCGATTGAGCTTGAGTAGATTGCCTTTTTTGCGGTCTACGACCAGGCCGCGGATCGCCAGATCATAGACAAAAGGAATGCTTTTTACAGCTTCTGGGTAGTTTCTGTTTTTAACCAGTTTTTCTTTCATGATCGAGTGCGAAAGTTTTTCGAACTCTTCGGTGTAATAGCGGATCAAGGTGTGATCCATATCCAATCCGATGTAACGAATGCGTTTTAGATTCAAAGTACGATTGACGTAAACATTTCCTGACATATTAAATTTGCAACTTTCTATCTGAGATATATTTCAAAACTTTTACATTTCTGTTTCTAGGTGAAGTTCATTCCACAAAATCATTCCACCCTTAAGATTGTAAACATCGGTATAACCATGTTCCAGTGCGTGTGCCGTTGCGCGTGCTGAGCGGCCACCGCTGCGACATACGAAAACCACTGTTTTGTCTTTTGGGATTTCTGATAACTTATTGGGAATGGTGTTTAAGACGATTAATTTTGCATTGGGGATGTGACCAAGATCGCCGTGAAATTCGTCGACTTCGCGAACGTCGATCAGAACGACTTGTTCAACTTTTTCTGACAATTCTTTGGCGTCGATATCCATTACACCTGGGTAATGAAGATTTTCTTCTTTGCTATTAAATTCAACTTTGTTCATATTTGCACCTGTGTTTGAGTTCGTTTCCATAAACTGTGACATGACTGCACTCCTTGCGTAAGGTGCTATAAATACCACTCTTTTTTAAAAAAGGCTTGTCTTCTGCCAATTCCTGCAGCGCGGCCTAAAGGATCCGTTAATTTTTTTATTCACTATCTGTTTCGGATCATCGTGAGGTAATCCATTGTGATGGAAAAAATCAGTGAAAAATCAAAACAATCCAAGCTCGATATTCAACAGGAATTGAGCGCAGAGCAGCAAGCTGCTCTTGAGATGCTGCAAAGTGGCGAAAATGTTTTCGTCACCGGCGGCGCAGGTTGCGGAAAGAGTTTTTTGATTCGTCATTTTCTTCAAGAGGTTAATAAAAAAGCCTTTCCCGTTTTGGCCAGCACGGGAGTCGCTGCGGTTTTGCTTGGTGGTCGAACTTTTCACAGTTTTTTTGCTCTTGGAATAATGGAGGGCGGACCGCAAGAAACTTTTAAACGTTTGCGTGAGGATGCGCGTTTGTTGAAACGTTTGCGCGAGGTCGAAGGTTTTATTTTGGACGAGGTCTCGATGATTGCAGCCAGTGCTTTGGAGATTGCAGAATCTTTATCGCGAATTGCTCGTCAGTCCGAATTGCCTTGGGGCGGTATGAGAGTCATCGTTGTCGGTGATTTTGCGCAGCTTCCGCCGGTCACTCGCACTGGCCAAAAGCGTGAGTGGACATTTGAAAGTCCTACCTGGCAACAGAGTGGTTTTCAAGTTGTCGAGCTGACACACAGTCATCGATCATTTGATCAAGATTTTTTGGATGTTCTGAAAGATGTTCGAGTTGGTAAAGTCACTGACATTGTAAAACAGTATTTATCATCACGAATGATGGAGCATGATGAGAGTGACGATATTACCAGATTATTTCCGCGCCGAGATCAGGCCGAGTACCTGAATCAAAAAAAATTATCTCAAATCCATAATCCCGAAGTGCGTATTCCCTCGATTTATATTGGTGAAAGCAAATTGGTTGAGGCCTTGAAAAGAAATTCACCCATTGCCGATGAGATTGTTTTAAAAGTCGGTTGCCAGGTTTTATTTTTACAAAATGATCCACAGAAAAGATGGGTCAATGGTACTCGCGGAACGGTTGTTGAGATTCATCCTGAAAAAATTGTCATTGAAAAAGAGACCTGGCGTCATGTGACTGTCGAAAAAACGCAATTTTCATTGCAAGATGCGACCGGGAAAACAGTAGCTTCGGTGATTAATTTTCCGCTAACTTTGGCTTATGCGACGACGATTCACAAGTCTCAGGGGTCGACTTTGGATGATCTTTGGGTGGATCTTTCTAGGTTGTGGGAGCCCGGGCATGCTTACGTTGCTCTCAGTCGGTTGCGTTTGGGCTCTGGATTGCGATTATTAGGTTGGAGTCATCGTTCAATTATGGCAGATTCAGCCGTCCTGAAATTCTATCAAAATTTAAAAAATTAAAAATCCACCTCAAAGTAAAATTGGTTGGGTGAATTTATTAAGAAGGCCATAACCTATATGGGCAGAATGTACAGATTGAATGTGATAAGCAATATTGTTATAAAATAATTGCGAATAATTTCGAAGGAGAATGGTAATAAAATGACGACTACAAATTTAAAAAATGCTTTGCCTGAGGTTACTGTTGGAAATCCAATGGGACTGTGTGGAGTGGATTTTGTCGAATACACAGGTGCAGGAGACTCTTTTTATTCTCAATTATTTACCAATTGGGGATTTCAAAAAATTGCACAGTCATCACATACTGACAGTCCTTTAAAATTATTTCGTCAAGGCGAAATGAATTTTATTATCAACAATCGCGCGGGTTCGTTTGCAGAAGAATTCGGCAAGAGTCATGGCCCGGCAATTTGCTCTGTGGGCTTTCGTGTGGCAAATGCAGAAAGCGCATTTCGTTTGGCTGTCGAGCGTGGGGCGCGACCATTTGCTGGCAATGATTGGCGAGTTGATGGCCAACCGTTAAGAGCCATTTATGGTATCGGTGATTCATTAGTTTATTTCGTCGATGCAGAGGTGCAAAATCGTATTTACAATGATTTGTTTCATGTTCCTGCGGGGACTGAGGTTGTCGGTTTTGGATTTACTATCGTTGATCATTTCACCAACAATGTGCCTGTGGGTGAGATGCAAAAGTGGTGTGATTTTTATGAAAAAATTTTTAATTTCAGAGAGACCAGATATTTCGATATCCGCGGTAAACAAACTGGTTTGATCTCAAAAGTGATGCGTTCACCATGTGGCCAGTTCGCAGTACCTATTAACGAACCATCAGATGGTAAATCACAAATTCAAGAGTACTTGGATGAATATAAAGGTTCCGGCATTCAGCATTTGGCATTGTTGACCCCTGATATTTTACCATCCATCAAAGATTTGCGCGATCATGATGTTAGCTTTTTGTCGCCTCCACCAGAAACTTATTATCGCATGTTGCAAGAGCGTTTGCCAAATGTGACTGAGGATGTTGAGAGACTGCAAAAAAATGCGATCTTGGTTGATGGTGATCATGATGGTTATTTGTTACAGATTTTTTCAAAAAATATTATTGGGCCTATCTTTTTCGAAGTGATCGAGCGCAAAGGTCATGATGGTTTTGGTAATGGAAATTTTCAGGCTTTGTTTGATGCTATTGAGCAAGATCAGCGCGAGAGAGGGTATTTATAATGCACCAATATTCACAAGGTCGTTATACGGCTCAGGGGCACAAAGGGATTCCAGATAATCATTTTGAAGAAGAACAAGGGCGAAAAGGATTTTTCGGACCCGTTTCTCATTTGATAAAACCACAGCCGAGCACTCGCTGGACACAGATTGATGGACCTTTGCGTCCGCATTTGTATGATGTGATTAACATGAATCATACGGTGGGTCAGTGGCAACGTCTGTTGTTCAACTCACACGTAGAGGTTTCAGTTTGTTGGCAAAATAAATCAACATCGATGCCTAACGAAGCTTTTCGTAATGCTGACGGCGATACCTTGTATTTCTGTCATTATGGTTCAGGCAGTATTTTGACTGAATACGGTTTGTTGACCTTTAGCAAAGGTTCTTACATCAACATGCCAAAATGTGTGACTCACACTTTTATATATAATGAAGACAGTCATTTTCTTGTGATTGAATCGCGTGCCAGTTTTTACCGTGAACCAGATCGCGGAATGGTTGGTCGCAATGTTTTTTATGATCCGGCAGCTTTTGGCAAACCTGATCTTGAGCAAATGCATGAGTTGAAAAAACAAAAAAACATAAAAGTGATCGGCATCTCAGTTAAAAAAAAGGATGTGATGACCAGATTTGAGTACGCTGATTGTGTTTACGATACTGTCGGCTGGAAGGGTGATTTTTTCCCATACACTTTGCATGTTAATGATTTGATGCCAATGATAAGTCATCGTGTGCATTTGCCACCAAGCGCTCACACAACATTTGTCGCTGATGGTTTTGTGGTTTGTACATTTTTGCCTCGTCCGCTCGAAAGCGATGCGGATGCGTTGAAGGTTCCATTTTATCATCAGAATATTGATTACGATGAGGTTTTATTTTATCACGACGGCAATTTTTTCAGTCGTGATAATTTGCACGCCGGGATGATGACCTTGCATCCGGCAGGATTTCCTCACGGACCGCATCCAAAAGCAGTAAAAAATATTGGCAGCAAAACTCATACGGATGAGTACGCGGTGATGATTGATACTTGGCAGACTTTGCAAGTAGATCCGTCGTTGAATTCAGTCGAAGTTCAAGAGTACTGGAAA
>CAZMVK010000043.1:0-22964 GCA_964569545.1 uncultured Bdellovibrio sp. | reverse complement strand
TGCTTCGGGACAGCTTTTTGCTTTTACATTGGTGTTCCCTAAGTCTCCTTCGGCTGCTGGTGCTGGGGCATACTCAGTTAATTCGCTTGATAAGGAACCTCCCAAACGCGGCAACGCGGCACCAGTATCCAACTATGTTTCTCGTGAAGATATTAAGAGCATGAAGGTTCTGAATATTGCGCAACCCCATGCAAACGATGTCATCTTCAACGGAAAAAATGTTGAAAATAGAACTACGACCACAAAATTTAGAGGCACAATTGCTATATATGCCTCAAAAAACAAAGGTCGCATATCCGATGAAGATGCCGAAAGAGATATGGCATTCGGTGCCATTGTTGGGTTTATTGATGTTATCGACTGCATTACCGAGGACCAAGTAGCTAAGGATACCAAAAAGTGGTTTCAAGGACCTTATGGTTGGGTTTTTAAAAATCCGGTCGTTCTAAAAAAACCAATACTGGTTTCACCACCTCAAGGTGCTGTAAAGTGGTGGACTCTAACCGAGGAACCCCTAGATAAGTGCCTTAGCCAACTACCAGATGCTTTAAAAAAGAAATTCAAACCCGCCACTTAGCTCGGTGATCCAGAGTTTAAAATATAATGTAACAACGATGGTTTAAAGCTACACAGGAAGTTTGATCTCAATGTTTGTCACAGATGAGCCACCGCAAGAGATTGCTGATACTGGACATGATCGATGTCCTGTCTACATTTAAAGGGTCATCAGTCCGGTTGATTTATTTTTATTTCGTCGTTATCTCATCAATGCTGTTCATCTTTTGATACTTTACATCCTCTTTCAAACCCTTAAGAGTACGCAATGAAATCGTTATTTCTGGAATCTCAGGATTAGAGGGACTCACATTTTTTAATTTTGATAACCATTTTCCAGCTGATGCATCATCTAGCATCCTCATTGAGTTTAAACACAATCGTCTTATGACCTCATCGTCTTTTTCATTATCGACATGAAGAGACAAAAGAATATTTTGTGCAACTTCATATTTATGCTGAAACACAAGAATATCTGCTTTAGTTAATCTACAATAATATGATTTTGGAAAAGATTTTAGACATAAATCAAGTTTGCTATTTGCACTTACAATTTTACCTTCAGCAAAATCATTTAGAGCTAACAGTCTTGGAATAAGGTCATCGTTTGGATCAACCAAGTAGGCTTCATTAAGCAGAGTATTTGATTCTTTAATCTTTCCAATTCTAGCATAGGCACTTCCTAAGTTGACTTTAGCATGAGTAAAATTAGGATTTATTTTAAGTGCCTTTTTATAATAACTAATTGCATTTTGAAACCTATGCAGTTCAGCTTCAATTACCCCTTTATTATATAAATCAATCTCCTTTGGATCTTGACTACTCTTTACAACAGGATCCGTATCTAAATTTGTTGTCGACTTATCAACTGAAGCAATAGCAAAATTTAAATAAATGAATATAGTTGCGATCAAAAATATGGATTTTAAAAAATGTCTTAACAAGAGACTTGAAATCTTCATTCCAAAACCAAAGAAAATACCACGGATTAAATATTTGATCATTTTTCTTCCTCCAAATATAGACTACATCAGTAACGTGACAGCTCAGGACAATACTCAAATATTTTAAAATCATTTTTTAAAATATGTTCCCGACCCGCTTGGTCCAGTTATCAAATATTGATTATTTTCAAATAAACATGATCCCCAAGCTAGTAATTCCGCAAAAGCAATCGCATTTTGATTGTATACATTTACTTCAAGATTCTGAAAATATACATTTTTCTCGATCAAATCACCTTTTGCAAAAATAACTTTTTCAGATGAGATTTTGGAATTACATTTTTTTACAGCAATATGTTCTGATAATGATTTTACAACAGGGGTCATTAACAATACTTTTAGCAAATGACGTCTATCCATATTTCCTCCAAATTAATTATCAATTTCAAAATAATTTACACCAAACCCAACATTAACAAAAACTTGTTGTTCGCCTGCATAAACTTTATTATCTGATTTCATATCTTTAATACCTCCTTTAAAGGTGATCATATTTTTTTCTAAAACTGGAAGTTTATAAACAACGCTCGGACCAATACCATAAATTGAAACCCTATTATTTTTATTTACCTTTGTTTTACTATTTTTTGATGAAATATCTAGATCAGAACTTTCGTATTCTAAGCCAAATGACAATCTTTGTTCGTGTTTATCAGCAACATTTTCCCAAACACCTAGTTTAACGCCTGTTAAATTTGTTATTTTCTCTGTAGAGTTATTTAACAAATCAGCAGCGGCACCAATCTTTAAAGAACCTGAAAATCCGTATTTAAGCTTTTTACCAAAATAGGCATCACCAACAAAACAGCTAATTCCATTTGATACATTATTTACTGGTCGCCCATTTAGTTCTGAGGAGGCAACAAAATGCAGATAATATTTTTCATTAAACTTTTTGGTTGCCAATTCTTTTTCAACTTTTTTAGCCTCTAATACAGACAACTTTTCAAGTTCTATATTCTGAGTTACCGTTTCAGTTGGATTTATCTCAAAGGATATAGTCTTTTGAATGTACCCGTCTTTTGAAACTGTCAGCTTATGATATCCTGATGCAAGTTCAAAACGTCTTTGACCGATTGGTTGTACATTGCCATCAATTAATATTTCAGGATCGACTAGTTGCGAAGAAATTACCAAATATCCTGGCTTAATTTTCATTTCTAAAACTCCAAGATCATGACTACCTTTGCTAAATATTAAATCGCTAATCTGATACTCATAAGCTTTAGAATGTTTGAGAATGATATTATGCTTAACTCCTGCGTCGACTGGAAAATCAACAATGGGCGTTTCTCCAATTAATAGTTTATTCAAGTATACTGAAGCTTTCAAAGTATTACTGTCCAATGTTAATAGTGCTTTCGCTGGTTTTAATATAATTTGACGTTTTTGATAGTCTCGCTCTTTAAAATTAATATCTAAAACAACTTTTTCAAAATTTGGATGATCTAAAATTATTTGATGATGACCTGGTGTAATTTGTCCTAATATTTTAATTGGTGTACTTAAATATGAAACACCGTCAATTGTTATTGATGTGTTAACCGGACTTGTTTTAATTTCGAGACTTGCCATTGATAATGAGCTTGCTTGTCCGATTTCAGAGTATTCATCCTGTTGTACTTTGCTATTTTTTAATCTTAAAGATTCTTCAGCAATGCTTTTTTTAGAATATCTAAATAAAGTCTTAACATCATACTTCTTAGTCATTGGATCTAAGTTAATAACTGTCTGAACTTTTTCAAATCCATTCAATTTAACTTTATCGGTTTTAACAGAGTTCATACTTGAAATTTCAACTGAATTATTATCCTCAAATACTGTCTTATCTATTTTTGTATATACTCCAAAGTTTTCCTTAATAGCTTCCTCGGCTGCCGCATCATGAGCTCTAAGCAATGCTGTCTCCAGCCTGCTAGATCCTTCAGCTACACCTAAGTAGTACTTATATGTCTGATCTTCAGATGGAATTACAACTTGTTGAGACTCTAAGTTATCAACACCAAATAAATTTAGACTGAAAACAATCGAACTAAAAATTAGATATTTATATTTTTTCATAAAAACATAATGCCATGAACATTTGTCAAAAAATGTCACGTATCAGAATGATACGTTATTTTAAAAGAATTTTGAGTGTCCCGAGCTGTCAACACTTTGAAATAAGATTTAATAAACAAAAGGAGTTTTCATGAAGAATACTAATAAGTACGTTTTAACAGGCCTTGCGAGCATTTTAATGGCTGCCTGTAGCAGCAACTCAACCAAAGAAGGCACAGGCCTTAATGGTACATCAAGAGTTCTCTTAGACAATTCCATGAAAGGCAAAGAAATGCCTGATTGGACGCAAACAACCAAAGTTAGCTGGCAAGATGGCGATGCCTATATCTTTAAGGGTGTATACACCGTCAGAGGCGACCAAAGGGTCAATGGCTGTTACGATCTTTCAACAATGGAGATACAACAACGCATTCTATCTGACATAGAAAATTCACTACGAATCGAAATGAATCTAGCCAACGAAGGTATTTCTGAAAACACAGATGCGATGATAACAAAATCTATTCAAAGTAATATGGCAGGAAAGATTCGTGGCCTAAGAATTACAGACCATGCTTTCGAAAGATATAGAGTACTTAATAATGAAAGAGTCGATTGTTTTGTCTTAGGACAAATGAAGTCCACAGACTATCAAACTTTACGAAGTTCTGTTTTGTCTCAAATGACTTCGGCAAGCCCAGAAGTAGCAGCGATTGTTAGAAAACGACAAGCTGACTTTTTCAAAGATAAAAACAGCGACTCAGTGAGTACCAAAGAGGCTATCTCACATAAATCAGAAATAAAAACGACTAAGGAATCAGACAATGAAATTGATCAATAATAAGTTTAAATATTATATACTGTGCTTGCCATGGCTTTTCGCCTGGCAAGCGCATGCACGATCAGAATTTAACGTTATTGTCAGAGTTCAAAAGCCAAATACTAAAAGTAAGATTTATTCAACTGAGTTTGGGTATAATTACAGTATTAGTGTTGATAACAATAACTGTAGTTTACAATTTATTCCTGACAATAAATTTCATAATTATTATTTTGCATGGACGTGTAATAACATAAGTAGCATTCTGCACTGTTCGAATACTAGATCTGGGAGTTTAGAAAATGTCTATACTTCATTTATACGAACAAAACAGTTGAAAGACACAAATACAATTGAAGTATTTTGTCACAAGAAGATTTCTGATGTAGAGTTTGAGTTGTCAATTTGAGCAAATATGATTGCAATAAATTAAATGAATGTTACTTTTGAATATTTTTATAAAGTTAAATTATTAATAACGGAACTTGCTCTGAAACAAACACTAAACACGGACTTTGGGTTTTCTCATTTTGAATAATTTGAGTTTTGTTGAAATTACTGTCTGACTTATTAAGTTTAGATATAACTTCTGTAACCGTTTTTTGATTCATCTCAATTCCGTTTTTTTTGATTTGATCTGCATCATGTTGTGAAAGCTTACAGTAATAGGTCTTATTTTTTGATTTTAAGTCAGTTAACGAAATAACGCCGCCTAGTTCTGAAGAACTATTTGATTCGAAACTGAGAGCTGCGTGGCCAAATTGTCCATCTTCAACTTTAAAAGAACTTACGCTGGCCATTGGCAATGATAACAACAAGGTTCTTTTAGAAAATTTCGCTTCGATATCTTTAAAAAGACTCTGGTGGCTATCAACATTTGACGGGATTCTACCTATAACTAACGTAATAGGCAGCATTTCCTTAGAAATTTTTAAACAAAGAAAATGATTCGGAATATTAAAAAATATATTTAAGTCTTTAGTATCAATACTATTACTTCCCGTATCTATTTTTAAGTATTTATTTAATCGATCACTTGCCAAAAGTAATGCACCATTTCCTTTTAAAATATCCTGTCCTACAATTTGGCTTTCATTATCAATTAAGCTCCATTCACAAAAAGTATTTTTATGAATTTCTTCATCGTATTCAAAAATTAACATCCCGTCTTTTGCAAAATAGTCTACTCGAACTTCGTTATTATTAACTAATTCTGCCAAATCTCGATATATAGTTCTAGCTAGAACAACTTGATCTATACCCAAATGAGCAGCCAATCGAGAATTGATCTGATTTTTATCAAGTCGCCCCCACCTCGCTAAGATTTTTCGAAGTGAGTCAATTCTTTGTAATTTTGTAACTGAGTTTGATTTTTTAGCCATAAATCAAAAGCGACGGAGCGAAGATTCCATCACCTCTCCTTTTTTTCGTTCATAAACGCAAACACCTTTTTTCTTGAACTGGGAATTCTCTAGTTTATAATTATCTTTAAATTCAATAAAGTTCTTTCCATACTTACTCATCTCTGCTCCTACTGGAAATGGAACTAAAATTACAGAGAAGTTTTGAGTATTATCGACTGATTGAATATCTGCAAAAACGCTTTTTACCCAATAGGTATCTAACAGCAAACGACATTCAGCCACATTTTCAGGAAATATTTGCTCATCAATATTAATCACATTGAATCCAGTAAGAATCTTTATATCAAATACTTTCAATGACTCAAGCTGCTGTTCTAATCTTATTTTTTCATTCGCAGATAAATATTCCGAACTCGCTTTAAATACATTCTCCCACTTTTTTTCAGTGAAAAGAACTTTTGGTTCTAAATACTCACGCAGACTCTTAAAGTCTGCAAAAGATTCTTTTGTTGCAAGTTGGGTTTTATTTCTAAAATCTTCATACATTGTAGATGCAAGCTTAAAAGTTTCATTATGATTACAATTCTTTTTTAGAATTTCGAAGAAATTATCTGTATTCTTAAAATTTTGATTTACTGCGCTTAAGAAAAAATTCGGCGTGTGATTCATATTAAAAGATTTTAGTTTTGATTCAACGTCGCCATCAAAAAGTAATGAAGGAAAGCTTAATAACTTGCTGGTTGAAAACAGACAACTGGACATATCCATAGAATATCCTGTATCAGCTCCGACGGTGTGTAGACCTTCTGATTCAACAGGTGAACTTAATTCGATTTCTCTTCCCTCAGAGATGACTTTAATTACAATTTGTTCAGCTTTTTTAAATTTAGAATAATTTGTACCAATTACGAAAATAATAACTAAAACTATAGCAGATATCAGTACATTCACAGACCACGGTCTTATTGATTGCTTGGGTTTTATTTTTACCTGTGAAAATAAAGTTTTCGTTTTTTCAATGCTGATCATTTTTAGCTTTTCAATTTCTTGAATAAGCACATCCTCGGAGACTGCGCCTGACGTACTCAATCTACCCTGCATAAATGCAAGGGCTTCAGTAGCATCTAATGGGCGACCATTTGCTTCTTTCGCCGCGAGTAATTCAATAAATTTGTTTAAATCGTCGGAGTAACCTCTTTGATTGAGGCTCTCAAAATTCAAATTTGAATTTTGGATTTGAAACATTATTTGAGCTTCACTCACTCCATCAAAGACTTTTGCACAGATACTAAGTTCATATAGAATTAAGCCTAATGCATAAAGATCAGATCTAATAGAATGCGCATTTCCTAAAAATATTTCTGGGGCGCAGTACCGAATCTTCCCATAAATTGACTGTGCAGTTTGTGATAACTCACGATTCTCGATTTTAGCTAATCCAAAATCTAAAATCTTCACTACCCCCTGAGAATTAATCATTACGTTATGAGGTGACAAATCCCTATGAAGCACCGAGGTGTTTCCGTTATTAAGGCTGTGGGCATGCTGTAAACCCTTTAAGATTTGCTTAGCGATGCTTCGGAGGAATTCTTCGGTGAAACAATATCCCTTCTGAATTCCTAGCTGTAAGACTTCACTCAGCGTCGGCCCATCTATGAGTTCCATTAAAATATAAGCGGAGTCCTCTTCTTCGCGGATATCAATAACTCCACATATATTTTGATGATTTAATTTTGACAAAACTTCGGCTTCTTTAAAAATTTCCCGCGAAAGCGGCTTTGAAGAATCCCTAAAAATTTTCTTAGCGGCCACGATTTTCTCAAATCCACTATCGTTGTAGAGTCGGCCCTTATAGACCGCACCCATACCACCTTCACCAATTTTCTCCAATATTTGGAATTTCGTCATTGTAGCCATGTCAAAATAATATCAACCAACTGCTATCTAATCATCTATTTTGAACAAAAATAGCTATCATAAAAGGAACTTTAGTCGCGTTTAGTATCGGATCAGTTCGTGCACTATTTTAACTAGCGAAACTCCAATTATTTAACTAAGGCCTTAAGTCTTGGCTAAATTGAATCATCTTCGGTGGCTTCATCTGCACAACCTATTTCTTCATCATTATACGTGTACTGTTTTTTCTCAACTGGGACGAAAGTTGCATATTTAGTGTGTAAATCCTAGAGGGGAAACACAGATGAAAAGAGCGAAACGACAGTTTACACCTGACAAATAGCAAACATAGCTAAAAACAAACTCGTGTCATTTTGAAACGTGACAGCTTACGGCTATACTTACATTTACTCTATCCTAGTTCTATTAACCAAGGAGCGAAAATGAGCGGAAGAAATAATCAGGTTGCCAGGGTAATCAAAATTGCTAGGTGGTTAGAAAATTCTAAAGGTGGATTAACTGTCTTGGAAATCCAGAATAGGATTATTGAGGATTTTGGAAAGGTTTCTATTCGCACCATTTATCGCGATTTAGATGCAATAGATATGGCGGGAATTCCGTTAGTTCAGGATTCAGATGCTGATGGTGTAAGTCGATGGTCTGTATTTCATGTTGAGAAAATATGCGCATAAGTAATGTTTTAAGAAAACATATTATTTGAGATTTTTGTTAATGTATGAAAAGGTATTCCTTAAAAGAGAAAAATATATGAATAATAAACGCCTTTTAATTTCTTTAAAATTTTTTGCAATATTGAATGTTTGCGTCTCTATAGCATTTTATTTTTTTGTTAAGTACTCAGATGAGATGTATAAGTGTGAAGTTGAATATTTTAACAAATATTTTTCAGTTCAGGCTGTTCAAAATATAATTAAATATAAAAACGATTATTCTTTGCTTAGTACTAATCAATTAAAAATTCTAAACAAAGATACTTTTAAGTTAAGTTTAGAAGATTGTGGAACTGAAATTGACATTGTTGATGGTTTTCCTAACTATAATGATCCACTTATGTATCAATTTGAGTTAGAGAGTTTTGTAGAGTATAAAAATAAGTATATTTTGTTTAGTATTTTATGCTTATTCTTAATTATATTATTTCCTAAATGGTATGTTTGGGTAAAACAAAAAGAAGATTAACTATTTAAAGTACTACCTTTTCGATAGGTCTAAGACAGACAAAAGCAATTTTTCTTCAACTCCCCTTGCGCGGGCTGGGTCCCTTGGGCCTTTTCTTGGCCTGAATCCTTATGTTACCTAAGTCTTGGGTCGAGTAAGAGTCTGGCTACAGGTAAAATAAACCGGGTTTTTGTGATGTTTTTTATGCTTTGAGCAAAGCAATCCATTTCGAGATGGTTACAACGACTCGCGCTGATCAAAAGCTACTGTTAAATCATTACCGGCTGGTGGGCCTCGATCATTTATGCGTTTCATTGGTTGATAAATCGTAATTAGCTCCATGCTTTCTAAAACTGCTCGAGCAACTTTTCTATCTTTGATGATGGCTATTTGCTCTAACCTGCCTTGGCATTTTGGACAAACTCTTACGTCGACTTCAGTGTCCTTTGCTGACACTGACATATTGTAATATTTAAACGGAGGCAATTATGATTGAAAATAAAAATCGACCACTAACTATCAAAACTATTTCTAATTTATTAGTTATACGATTTTTACAACAAATGAACGATGTCACAACACAGCTTAGGCCTCTCTATATTGAAGGCCATGCTGGTATTGGCAAATCTCAAATGATGAAGGACATCTGCTTAATCTTGTCATCAAAGACTGGACAAGAAGTAAATTTACAAACCTTAAATCTGCAATTTTGTGAACGCCCTGACTTTATGGGGCTACCTTATATTGATGAAATGAAAACAACAAAATTTGCTAGGCCCAACTTTTTGCCTCTTGAAGGGTATGGCATACTTTTTCTTGATGAAGCCAATCGAGTTGATACCGATATCCAATCTGGGATGCTAACTCTTTTAGAGGATCGCAACATAAACGGTCACAAGTTAGGAAAAAATTGGATGATCGTATTGGCCGGCAATCCGAGCGGAGTTGAAAATGGAGTACATTATAATGTTAATTCATTTGATAGAGCTCTAAGTGACCGAGTTGCAAAAGTACCGGCAACTGGAAGCCTGGACGATTTTAAAGAGTATTTACATCTAAAATATCCTAACCATATTTTGCTGCAAGTATTAGATTACATACCAGATATAATTTCGTTTAACGGTGAGGAATGCTCCCCTAGGGCATTTGAATACGCAATCAAAGCTACAAAATCATGCCTAGGAGTTGAAGATCCATATTTTAAGCAAGCACTAAATATTGAGCTAGGAGACCATACTGCTAGTCAGATTTGTGCAGTTTTACAAAGTGGCTACATACCTACACTTAGAGCAGTTTTAGCAAATGATAAAAATGTTTTTAAATTTATAAAAGATAATCCACATAGAAATGATATCATAATCAGCTTGATTGATCAGGTATTCTTTTTACTTCAATCAAGATCTATAGACGATCATCAAATATCAGATTCAGAAGTTAGCGCCATTACAGAACTTATCATTTCTTTACAGCACGAACATAGGTTGGCTCTATTTGAAAAAATTCGAGGAAGCAAATGTACCGAAATGTTCAAAAAACATTTCTTATCAAATACCAGATTAGCGGGGATGCTTTATGCAAAACGAACAGCTGCTGCTTGAAAAAAAACTTTGCTCGGCTTTAATTGGCATAATAGAGAAAAGTCCCTTTTATTATGCCATGCTAAAGCGAATACCTAAAATATTCCGACATGATTTGAAAATGTCATGCGCACTTGGCATCGATGAAACAACAGGATCATTCTGCATTCTTCTTAACTCAGAAGCCTGTCTAAAAGCGAGTCTTGAAGAAATTATGATTATGCTCGAACATCTATTATTTCATATATTTCTATCACATCAACATAAAGACCGGATAATTAATGGGAGCTTGTGATTTGTTAATAAATCACAATATTTCCTTAATAAAGGAATTTGAAAATAGACGCATTCGGAGTAAATCTATTTTTTGGAATATCGTTTTAGCAAACGACATAAAGGATCTTCCAGGATTTAATCTGGCTGAAATTGATGAAAAATGTGTTTTTGAAATTTGGCCGCAAATTGATGAAAAGTTTAAAAACATTGATGAGAATATAGCGTCTACAATTGATGAAGATAACTTTAAAATACAAAACTTTATATCAATTCCATGTTTTTTAGATTTGAATTTTGAAAATCAATATAAATTAAAAATGCAAGTTCGAGATACAATAGTCGGCGCAATAAGAGACCTCGCTGAACAAGATAAAAGCCCAGGATATTTGCCAGATTTTTTATCAAGACAATTGAATACAATACTTGCTGAATGCGGAATCGACTATTCATCTCTAATTAAGAAATTTGCAACAAGATTAAAAGATAAAAAACAAATAAAAACATGGAGTAAAACAAATCGCCGCTACCCGAACAAAATTAAAGGGAAAATAATCTCAAAACAAGTAAATACTAAACTTCTTATAGTAATGGATACCTCGGGATCAATGTGGGAAGGTAAGAATCTTGATTTAGCTCTGGGTGAAATTAAAAAATTAAGCAGTGAGTGTAAAGATATTTGGATTGTTGGAGGTGATGTTATTGAACAATTTCGATTCAATGTAGTCGACAAGAAATTTGATTTTAAAAGGTTTATAGTGACCGGCGGAGGTGGCACTGATTTGCAGTTCGGCTATGTAGCTGCTAAAGAATTAGCTGTAGATGGAGTGATTGTTCTTACAGATGGATATATTCCACCCGTTAATTCGTCTAACATTCCTTCTCTATTCGTAATTGTTCCTGGTGGAATCAGTGTTCCTGGTTATGAAAATATTTTTTTACTGTGAAATTAAATACCAACAATCTTAATTTTTATAGGTCTGGTTTAATGAAATTTAATAAATTACTTAGAAAGACAAACAATATCAAAGTATGGAGGTTAATAATGTTTACGAGTATGAATGAAATCATATTTACATTTGTTAATCTAAGGTTAAATTGAACTAGACTTAAATTAATTAATTTTCATGTTTAAATAACAATAGTTTATAATACTTTGTATAATTCATAATGGAGTTCTAATGACAAAATCACTTGTTGGCTTTTTCTTTATTTGCATTTCAACAAGCTGTTCAAGCTTATCGAATTCGAAACACAATGAAAGACTTGCTCAGCTGCAAAACATTGAAGAGCAAAAACAATCTGTTAAAAAACCAGGAGTTTCGTATGATGAATTCACTCGAATCTGGGGAAATGGTGAAAGTATGTCAACAGAGGGAGATTCTATTTCAATGACCTACGAAGAAGAAGCCCCTCCTTTAAAAGTTGTTTTTATAAAAGGAAAATTGGCAAAGTGGTCTGATGATGAAGCTGAAATTGCACGACAAAATAAGGAAAAAAAGAATAGAGAACTATATGGAGATTGCCTAACGCCTGAAGAAGAGCCCGTCTCCAGATGCCGGGCTGAAAAAAATTGCTCTAAAAATCGAGGCCTAACTACGGCTGCCCTAGCCCTTGGAGCCATGGGAGCAGGCAACACAGGCAGAAACAAAGCTGCAGAACAATTATCAGATTGCATCGATTCAGATTTATCTACTCAAAAATCAAGAGCGGGATTACCAGTCGGAGACAAAACTAAATGCAGAACTGAAAAGCGTGGCGACTCTTATGAAACAATCTGTAACAGTTATTAATTGACGTATTAGTTGTCGTGATAACTTGTCACGAAATATATTGGAATTACTCAATCTCTAAGAACTTCTATCTGAAGACTCTCTAAATACCCCAACCCAAGACAATCCGATCAGATAGCCAGGATAATACCAGAAGAATCCGGTATTGGGACGACCAATAATTTCGATACTTCGAAAAAATGAAACATTTATTAACGAACAAAACCACGAAATTATATTTATACACAAAGAAAATGGAAATATTAATCCATGCCATATTCCAGAGAAAAATCCGTATGGGTCGTCATCATGAATTCTCCAATGTTCGGCACAACCGCAAAGAGAAAGGATAAAAATTATGATAAATATTTTTCTAAATGTGGGCCATGAAAGGATTCTATTCTTCATAAGAAAACTACCTAACTTCTACATCTAAAGATTAAATCCTAAGTTATGTCTAACTTTTCCATAAGCATCCATCCATGCAGAGGTCTCTGATTCTCCGAACCCCCAACACTCAAGATTTTCGCCAAAAACTATGCAGCACCATTCGTTATATTTTTCAACATATGTAGAGTGCATATTAAGGCCTTGTTGCTCAAAAAATTCTTTAGGATTCATATTTAAATTCCTTGGTTATTATTTATCTTCAGATTTAATTTGATTTCTAATAGCTAAAAAACGATCGCAGGTAAATTCTCTTGATGGGTACAATTTATTCTGTTGATCGCGGAGCTGTTTACAGTCTTCCTCCTTAGACGCACTATTCCCATCAAAGGATGCTATTAAAACAGTGCTTCCCATTATCGATTTACTCGTCAACCCCCATGTGTCGTCTTTATTGCGCCCTAGCTCATCGCTTTGACAGCGTATGCTAGCGCACAATATGAATAACAAGAATATTGTTACTATAATTTTTTTATCAAGATGCATATTTCTCCTGATTCACTTGTGATGTATTTCATAATTACTTTGTATGATTATAAAATGTAAATAAAAGTTGTTTCAACTAATAGTATTTTACTTAGTCTATTCTTAATACTTTTAAGCGTAAAAGATGTGGAGTTCCTATTTAATGGTAAAATGCAATGATTAAGCTTATTTATTTAAGAGGAAAAATAAACAACTATGACAATCAAAAGATCCGCAGGTTGCGTTGCTGATTCCATATTAAATATTGATCATAGTTTCTATACGGCATTTTTTTTCCGCGAACAGAAAGACACCATCTGAGGTTTATGAACATGAATATTATGCTATGTGTTTCCCAATAATCTTGATCGGGATATTCACAAAGTATTGATGGCCCAGCAACTCCAACAAACCATTGGACACCCAGTGAGTCACGTTTATCATCGCTGGAAGATAATGTTCGATAAAATTCAATAAGTAGTTGTTTGAGAATAATATTTACAAAATTATTTTTTCTTCGCTGTGCCTGTAGTTCTCTGATTCTTTGAATTGCGCGCTTTTGGGGAAATAATATAACACGGAATAAGCAAATCATAACCAGCTGATTTAATTGCGTTTATTTTTGATCGAGCAAACCAGCCTTCCGAAAAGCTCTTTTTACTTCTCGAAAAACTTCATCGTACCCAGGAAGCGAAGTCATTTGTTTTGATAGCCTTGTTTCCCAAGTCTTTTTCAATCTTGGTTCTTTTTTATCAAATTCGCCTTGTCGATTTTCAAACGAGGTTCCTTTGAAAATCATTTTTTGTTCTATTTCAGAACGCAAACTTGAAATATCCATGCCTTTTTCAGTAATCAAACAATACATATCATAGAGGTCTCTGGGTTCATTTCTATTTGCAGAAAACAAGGCGCACGTTTTTTCAATAGCTACTTCTTCAAGTGAATAGACCCATATTTTGGGTTCGCTTAGAAAATCGGTGTATTCTTCATAAGTGCGAATAATCTGTTTTTCTTCTGCAGGTGTGATGATGTTTTCTTTGAATGTTACATCAACTTTGACTTCCTTCGCAGCTCCCGGAAGTGGACCAATGTATGAAATATAAAATGTGTAGGTATTTTCAGAAGGGAAATCTTGGCGAAGATGATCAAACTGAATTCCTGATTCGTCTTTTACCCAAGAAAATATTTTTGAAAATTCAGATAAAACCACATCCTGAGGAATTTCTTCCGTTAATGAAAAATCAAGGTCTTCAGAGAATCTGTAGTCTTCATAATAACATCGTCTTAACGCAGTTCCACCTTTGAAAATAATTTTATTCTTAAATTCTAACTGTGCAAGCCCAAATAGAAACCATGAAAGGCAATAGTCGCGCTCAATTATTGACTCAGGAACTTTTTTGCCGCCACCTTGTTGCGTTTTATTTGAAATTTGAGAGATTTTCTTTTGCTCTATCATTTAAGTCCTCAATACAGCTAGAAGCTCTGCTTCCGAAATATTTAATCGAAGTTTCCATTTAGCAAGATATTTACCCTCATCAACTTGTGTAGGATCGAGAATGAGATAAGATGCCGTCAATTGTTTTTGAAGACCAACAAGTTCTTGTACTGTAGTCATTTTATATATTTCAAGTAGATAGCCAAGTCTTCGATAGACAACTCCGCTATCAATTTTTTCAGCATATTCAATTAGTTTTTTTATACTCAGTTCTTTGCGTTTAATCCAAAGTCCCTTTGCTACTTCGGTAATCCCACCACAATATTCGGGAAGTTTAAGACCATCAATAATGGTCCTCTCTAGATCGCTAACTAATATGGACTCTGTTTTACTAACCCAATGTTTTTTAAAACCAAAAAGATCTTTCTCTTTGACTGTAACGAAGTGAAAATTCATCCCTTGAATATTTATTTTCTCTTTTATTTGCTTTCTCGTGCTTGCATAAATATCCATTTGAGGCTGAGTTACCATTTGATGCAACTCGAACGCAGATGCGTGTGAAACAAAATATTGAGGCTGATTAGATTTTTGTTTCGAGCGGATGACTTCACGAGCGACGACATATGGATTACCCATAAATTGAGTGGTGTTTCCTAGCTCAAAGGGCACAATGGTATACAGCCCAGTAATAAGCCTATTTAAAATGCCTTTTTTTATCAGAGGATTTAAAAATTTCTGTAAACTTTGACCATCAAGATTTGAATATTGTGATGCCTCATCAATCGTAAAAATAGTTTTACCATCATCATACAGAGATAAAATAAACTCGGCAGACTTCGGACCTAGTGTTTTGGTATATTTAGCTTTTATATCCATTTAAACCCTGCATCACGTACTCTAACTAGATATGAAACTTAACTAAAGTTAGGTTTCATATCTAAAAATAACCATTAAAACTGGCATTATCAAGATATAAAAGCTAATTGCAGCTTTTCAAGACCATAAATGTATCAATTTGAGAATTGTAGGCAGTTTTAAATACTTATCGAGTATCACGTTTTTCAAACTTCTTCTGAGTTCTTTCGTAGTGCTCTCGAATGCACCCGATTCGAAACGACCCTTTTCCTGAGTTTGGTAAACTCATTGGCAATTTTATAAATAGCACATTTGTATGTTTCCAAACTGTTCGCGTACCTGCCATACCAGAAATTACTTCTGCACTCTCTGCTCCCGATTTTGTATTTGAAGGGTCTTTCGATGAGTGATTTTAAGTCAGCATTGGAGGAGTTTTTTGGAGAGGGAACCATGAGCTTGTCGCCAGCCTCGTGAAACTCAAAAAGATTTGGGAATCGGAGTTTGAGATTTGGTCCAAGCGGCTTCAGCCCGACGCAAAAAACTTCTTCACGAGATGATGAGGGCCGAGAAGCAGGAATCCTCTCTGAAAAATACCTAAAAGCCGTCGAATGTCTGACCAAAAACTGGATTGAGCTGACAACCTATTTTAATTACCCCGCAGCTCACTGGCAACATCTCAGAACTACGAACCCCATCGAGTCTTCGTTCGCCACAGTGAAATTACGAACGAAAGTCGCCAAAGGGGCTGGCAGTAAAGAGACGGCATCAGTGATGGCATTCAAACTTCTGAAGGAGTGCGAGAAGAAGTGGCGAAGGATCCGTGGATAGGAAGAAATCAAAAATATTTTGGAAGGTCTTGCGTACAAAGATGGGATCGTGGTACCTGGTCAATCACATCACGAGGCTGCCGCCTCCTGACCGGCCATCCACAACATTTTCAAATATCTCACGGAGAATCTCTTTATGTTATTAAAAACCTTTCTCATTTTAAGTATCATTTTATCTGATCCGGCCATGGCCGTTGAGCGAACCATTGAAGTAGTTTTAGTACGAACAGCCGAATTTGATGGATCTAATCCCTCACAAGCAACAGCAGCAGAATTCACCAAGCAGATTGACGCCGCTAACTTGGCCTATTCCGGCTCAGGACTAAAATTTAAATTTGATCCAATCAAAAACTTTCCTCCCATCGTAAAAAACCCATGGCTTCACCGTGATTTCGTTTTATCTCCAGGGGAAACACTCGACTCTCCAGCTGATAAACAACCAAAAGTCGACGCCAATGTTTTTACAATGGTAAAAAACGATTACGCTGACAGAAACTTTCCGGGTAAAATGGTTGTTTTTTCCGGTGCAGGAACTCAAATCAGATATGATAAGAATTTAGGCAAATGGGTCATAGAAGAATTAGCTGGTGCTTATTCCAATATGGTAGATCACTATCTCCGTTGGCATAAATATGATGATGCCCGGCCTTATTTATTTTCTCATGAAGGTGGACATCATTTACACCTCTATCATACATTCGGTTGGCAGCCTGAAACCAAAAATGAATGGCAAAAAATCGTTACAGATTATTTAACAAATGGTGGAACTAAAAATAATATTCCAGGCCTTTTTGATGCTGATGGATTAACCGATACCCCTGCAGATCCAGGGGCAGGTTTATTTAATTTAATAAATGGAAGTACATGTGGAAATGTGGGTGATCTCACACTAGATTACACTTGGAATAAAAAGAAAAATTTTGTCACTTTTTCACCAGATCGCACGAACGTAATGGGGTATTTTTTCTGTGCTAACTTTGCTCCAAAATTATCAGCACAACAAAAACTTCGCGCTTTTAAATCGGTAGAATACGGAAATAGAAATTATTTGCGTGCTAATAATTTAGGCATCAGCATACCAAAATACAGCCCAAATGTTGAGGCCATTGCTTGGGGACCAGGTCGACTTGATCTTTTTACAACTGGATCTGATTTAAATGTTTTTCATAAGGCCTATGATGGTGAAAATGGTGGGGGATGGATTCCTAATATGGAAACACAAGAACAATGGATGTCTCATGCTGGTGAATCTGTCGGAACACCTGCGGCCGTCACGTGGGGTAAAAACCGCATAGATTTATTTGTTAGAAACATCAATGGAAGTATTAAACATCAAGCATGGAATGGAAGTTCTTGGTATCCTTCGCAAACAACTTGGGAAGATATGGGTGGAACTTTTGCTGGTGATATAAAAGCCGTTAGTTGGTCTAAGGATCGTATCGATCTCTTTGGAAGGGCCTATGATGGAAAAATTTATCATAAAGCATGGGACGGAAAAAAGTGGTGGCCAAGTGTCACAGGCTGGAGTGTTCTAGGAGATGAAACTGCAACCAGTGATCCCGTGGCCATAAGTTGGGGGGCTAATCGTTTAGATGTTTTTATCCGCGGTAAAGCTGGAAACGTCATGATTAAGTCTTGGGATGGAAATCAGTGGTGGCCCTGGGCCGATCTTGGAGCGCAAATTCCATTTGGAAGTAAACCAGCAGTCACAGCTTGGGGAAAAGAGCGTTTAGATATTGTTATCCGTGGAATGGATAATGCTATTTGGCACAAAGCTTATAGCAATGGAAACTGGTACCCATCGGTGACAGGTTGGAATAACATGGGCGGAGTCGTCTCATCTGATCCAGCAATGGTTAGTTGGGGTGCAAATCGTCTTGATATAGTGGTTCGTGGAACAGATTCAAAACTTTATCATAAAGCATGGGATGGATCGAACTGGTGGCCTTCGCCAACTGGGTATACATCATTAGGTGGATATGTTTTAAAGGACACGACACCAAAAATTCTTAGCTGGAAGCCAGGTCGTCTTGATATTTTTATTCGCGATACTGATCATGGTGTACAACATAAGGCCTATGAAAATGCTTGGTATCCAGGTCTTGAGACTTGGGAGAAGCAAGGTAAATATATTGATTAAGATTTTTTTATAATTATGCCGCTCAAGAATGTATAAAGTCTAAATATTTTGAAAGTTGGTTTTCTTCATCTTCCCTGGGCGGACTGGGTCCATTGGGACCTTTCCTTGCCTGAATCCTTATGTTACCTAAGCTTGGGTTCGGGCAAGAGTGTCGGAGTCCGTAAATTATGGACCCCTACCAACTTTACGCTTTGTAACTAGTGACTGACCCTTCTGAACTTCCAAGCATTTCTTATTCCCCTACTTTCTGGAGAGGTAAAATGAAGCAGGTCTTCTGAGCAAGTGTACTCGCTTTCACCAGATCCCACAAATGGGATACTCTGTGCCGGTATATTAATCGTTTGTCCACTTACCGTCATCGTCGCGGTACCAACGACCGTTGAAGAAACGACGTTTCCGCACATAAGTCCAGAGCTCGGTCGGTTTTGAGATGAATATCTTAAGTTATTGACGCCATTCCAGTTCCACTTTATTTGAGAGGGGCTTCTTCCAGATCTTGTAACTCCACTTATACTGAGATTTTGGAAATCCCAGATGAAATCATTTTCAGGCGTCACGGAGAGCTTGATGGTCCCGGAGCTGTCAGTAAGATCAATCATTCCACCTGTCATCTGCACAAAATGAGTTGCAAAGTGGTCCCTGTCAATTTCCCAAACACCAAACATGCAGGCATCTTGCGGCTTAGAGATGTAGTCACACGGGCAAGCTGAGTTTGCCCTTCTATCAACAACGATTCTGACAGAGTTCATCGACATGTTGGAGCTTGCACGAGTGAAGACTCCTTCAAGCTTGCGATCAACCTCACAATCAGTCAAAAATTCGTTTTGAATATCATCGCTCCAAGCTGTATCGTCTTGTTTTCGGATGGCCAATTTTGTCCCGTCAGGCTTTATTAAGCTCACTCTGTATTGACCTTTTTTAGGAAAAATTAACTCGAATGGTTCTACTGTGAAATCAGCAAAGTTAACCCTGTACTCACTGTGAGCATCTTCGCTGACCATTACAACCTGTTTGGGGATATTAAAATTTACTTCACGCCCAGAGGAGTCACGATAGTTTCTGAAGGAAATTTCTTTAGCATAGTTTAAAAAAGCATCTGAGATTCTTGGGATAGACAAGACTTCATTTTCTCTGGCCTGGGCCCCAGTGAAACCAAGATGTAATCGATGAACTTGACTCGCGTTGCTCCCCATAAACCAAAAGTAAGACTGAAAAAAACTATGAGAAAGATAAGGAGTTGTCTGGTTGAAAAAAGGCGTAATATGTTCAAAAGATCCGAACATCGGATGATATTCAAAATCATTAACAGGGTAGACCTCATTACTCATAAATTGAGCAATCCCTTCAAGCCAAAATTTATTTTCGTCAGAATTAGCTGCATTCCCAACCTGTCCAGGAAAATTCACTTTTTGAACACAATGATAAATTTCATGGGCAATAACTTGATAAAAATGATCTTTACTCAGTTCCTTTGAACGTGGGTAAATGATAATGGGGCAGTATTCTGTGCCTAGCTGAAAAAACTGAAAATAAGCCTTCGCAAAATCCTCACTATTCATTGGATTTGCTAACTCTGAATAAATGATTTTTAACTTTGGAACACTACCAAAGGCTTCGTATTTAGCCGATGAGTAGATGGCGGCATCTGCCGTCCATTCCAATTGTTGTTTTGTTTCAGTGTTCAAAGTGAAAGCATTTTGTGAGTAAATTTCGATCGAATAGGGAAGGGCCACTGTTTCAGGAAAAAACTGGTGACAAGTTCCAGCGTCCCTCTCATGACCTCTCTGTGGAAAACCGAGGTTCCATAAAGATGAGCATGGAACAGAACTCGCATGCGCAGTTGAGATCAACATAAACATTAGCAGCATCATTTTTTTCATCTTTTTCATCCTTATAATAACAATGAACATTACTTCGACCATGTCCCTCGTTTAGTTGAAATTCGAAAACTGAGTGACGATTCATTTTATGCAACTTCTTCGATTTGATTATTAATGTCAATGGTGTTTTGTTCAGTCAGTTTGCGAAGTAAAACCCACAGGCCTGGTAAACTTCGGTAGCCACGGATCTTGCGCATTTTCTTTTCTGAAGCCAAACAATACGTAGCACGCCATCTTTGAAAATGTTTTTAACTGATATGATAATTTCAATTCATGGATAACCAATAAATCTTCTTTAGCTTCAAGATAACTTTTTAATGCAGAGAGATTTTCATTTTTCAAAACACTCTCCAGCCTATCAGAGATCAGTTTTGCTTCTGAATGATCTTTGGCGTCTCGTAATGCCCAGCACAGCCCCACAGCTTTGTGTGCGGCAGTGCCCAGGACTTTTTCAATGTTACGCCACTTGTGAACAAAACATCGAACTCGAATAGCACGGCGATCTTTTTTTTATATAAACCAAATACTTTTCTTCAAGAGCTTTGTTTAGAGCTTGTTCGGAGATAGGCCCAAGTGCCATTTTAATCCATTTGGTCTATGAATTTTAGACTCAAATAAAAATTACGACCACTTGAGGTAATCTCCGAACAAGCTCTAGATAAAAGATTAAAATGATTTCCTAATAAAAATGTTTTTAAATGTCCACTGAGCATGTCTCGTCTCTTTTCTTAAAATTCGTTCTGGTAAACAAATTCTATCGAAAGAACGTTGCCTTATGCAGTGAAGTGTATCCAAGCTGAAGATATAGAAAAATTTCGCAATAAACTAAAAACAAAGTCTGACAAAACTATTCACAATATCCTTACGCTTTTTACCTCAATGCTAAATGCTGCTAAAGATCTTGGGCGGATTAAGAATGTTAAAATCCTTCAATCGCTTCAAGGATTTTCTTTCGCGCAACATCTGTATTACTTCTGCGCTTGCCAGTATGCCATTTATAAATATAATACTTCGGTCTGTCCGGAGCAACAAATGTCAAATCCGCTGAATCAAGAACAGAAATATAAGCACTTTCTAAAACAACAGAAGCGGCAGCGGCTTTATCTCTAGGAGCTTTTGAAATTAATTCTTTTAGCCTTTTAATATAGGAATAGTCCTCCATTCCCTCTCGTATTGCCTCCATTTGCTTTGCAGTCGTTACTGGATTAGATGAATCTTCTTTATCAAAAAAATATGGCGTATATCCTCCTTCGTACGGCGCTTCGTAGTCCCTCCAAGAAGAAAATCCTTGCGGGTCATAAAATGACCAATAACCAATAGTTGTTATATTATATCGAGCAGCATTCCATGACTGATGACGATAATAAGTATCAGGATCAAGTAAAAACGCAGGCCCAAGGCAACTATAAAATGCTAACTCTTTCCCAATAAGATTTTGATTGACGTAATAATCACGAAAAGCCTGATTTGATGTAATAAATTGTGGTAACAGAGGAGAAACGATATCTGCATTCGTTAATAAAGCAGCCTCCATTGAAGACGGATTCGAATAGGTTGGATTTACAAAAACTTTTACTCCCAAATTAGATTTTTTTATTGCCCGCGCCCACGCAATAATTATCTTCTGATACTCAGCTGTACTATTCTCATTTGGCTCGTCTTTTAACTCAATCATTAACTGATTTGCATTTATTCCTTTGCTAGCAGCATACTCAACCCAAAACTTAAGCCAGTTTTTAACTTTATTATTAAATTCTATATTTTCGTTAGTACTCACATCTAAGTGATCTGTTCCGCTTTGATTGCATGATTCATTTTTATAAATAGAAGCACATCCAGTGGCATCAATTATAGAAGCACTTGGGTTTAAAAAAATTGCATAAACTCTCGCCCCTGAATCTGTTGGAGATTTTGAACCCCAAACCTTAACCCAATTATCAAATTTATCAGTTACTGATACAGGACTTGTATTATATGGAATAACTGAACCCACTTCCCATGTAAGATCGACAAAATAGTCTTTTAAAAAAGTAACGACTTTATCTTTAAAGCCAGCCGAGGCTGCAAAAGTGCTGTTGTTAATATAATCCCATCCCCCCAACTGAAGAGTGGGTTTTTCGAATTCAATATTCGACACTATAATTGTAACTGGAATTGTAGCACTAAATAAAGTTGAGCTCTCGCTAAGTTCAATTTTTCCGTTTTTGACGCCGGAAGATAATCCATTTGCATTGAATGAAAACCAAACTTCACGTGTCATACCAGATGGTATACTAATATAATAATAACCATTTTCTTGATTCACAAAATTAATTGCTGTATTCACGGGCTTCTGCATTTTTGTATCAACCCAAAACACTTCTCCAATTTTGATGTTTTCTGGGTCTTTGTTACAAAAGTTGTAAAAACTTAAGCTGAATATTTTGATTGTGATA
>CAZMVK010000042.1:6668-23024 GCA_964569545.1 uncultured Bdellovibrio sp. | reverse complement strand
GGGTTCTGTGAGGAGCTTGCTCTTCTCAAAAGAGAAGAGTAGGTTTACTCGATGTACCATCAGAATGACACAAAAAATAAAATTCTCGCTGCCGCACTAAAGATGATCAATTCGACTGGATACGGAAGCCTTTCAATTTCAGAATTAGCCAGAACGGCAAAAATATCTAAACAAAATCTTTATTATCACTATCCATCAATGGATGATATTTTACTAACGCTTGCTGAAAAGTGGAGTCAAACCGGTCAGCAATGCACCATTGAAGCTCTTGCCAGATCCCAAGAACGAGGTGTTTACAAAATTCTTGATATTGCTGTTGGTATGTTTGATTGGATGAAAAAAGATTCTGAACTTTCAAAACTTGGCCTGGTGCTTTTTCAGTCAGGACCTTACATTCATAAGCTAGATATTTTTATGGAAAAATCTCGAATCATTGCGCGCAAAAGAATTCGTGATTTCCTTGAGCAAGAACAATCCTTTCGGGAACTACCAAAATCAGAAATTGATAGAATTATTTTATCTATACACTCACTGATGTACGGATGTTTTCTTTACGTCGTAGCTATGAATGATTTTCGTAATTTAAATTTGCATCAACAAAATTGCACTGACGCCATCAGAAGACTTATTGGTTCTTATTTAAAATAAGCTCTATCTTCGCAAGAACAATCTCTCTGCTCCCAGTAAGTACATAGATTTTAACTCCTGGATAAAGTGGATTCACATCTTCGCGATCCACAAAAAATCCTAACTTTAAATAGGCTCGTTTATGCAAATCCGAATGGGCATGAACTTCCAACTGAGTCTTCTTCGGCAGCTCACTTATCACCCTGTGGAGCATTTGATGACGCAGTCTAAATTCATTTTTAGGATATGTTTTAACTAAGCTCATCGGATCTTCAAATTCATTTGAAAAATAACGTTTCAACTCAACAGATTGCCCACTTGGAACAACCCACTCCGTAGTCACTATACCTCCAAAAGGCAAAAACGATTCCCTACCCCGACTGATTGAACTGAGAACTTTCTCTTTTTCTTCTTCATTCTCAGTCTTTTCGAATTGCATTATCCTTGCCGCTAACGCTTTAAGCTGCATATTCCACACTGCTTTATCATATAGAAGATGGATGCTAAAACCTCTTTGCTTACTCATGACATCCACAGCTTCATCAAGCATCGTAAATCCAGTTATTGCCTCATTAGATTCAAGACCAGATTTTCGATAAACAAAGGTAACAGTAGACAGTCCGACTCTTTGAAAGCAATGAAGAACTGCTTGCGATACTCCTGTGAGAAATTTGGAATTTACAAGCTTAGCTGTAATCAAAACAGTGTCCCCAGAAATCTCTCGCACATCAACACTATCAGTTATTAAATCTAAAATACGCAGGGGAATCACAACAGGAGCTAATTTGAGCAAATTTTCTGTATCTTTCTTTACTTCGCGATATCGCCAATCATTGATGTGTAATTCGGGCTCTGCACTTGAAGGCTTGGTGATCAAATCAAAAATATCACCAAGAACACCCATGGATGCAATATTTAACTGCTTATGTGGACTTAAATATTCTTTCAAAAAATTAGGCGTTGGAATATTAATTTTCTGACCGAGACTATCTGTCATTACGATAGCCTCAGGCGACTGATTACCATTTCTATCTATATAACTATGGTAAGCGCGACGGTTGGACCCAACATCAAATTGTGATTTGAAATTTGCATAGTAAATCGAATGACAAGACGCTGCAGACGAGGCGAATGCAGAATTGGCCAAAAATAGACAAACTACTGTCAAATTACTTACCATCCAAATCGTAACAAATGGCAGCTGTTGATTAATTAATTTCATAGTGAATACAACAGCAATCAATGTACCAATTTAAAAAGTAGAACTAATATTGTCTATTCCCAACTCAATCTTGAATTTAAGAAAACAAGGGGTTTGACTGTCAAGGGGTTTGACTGTCAAAACTTTAGACAATCAGGAATTTGATTCACAGACCATCACAAAAACGAAGCCTTACTTGGCCGAAAGCTATGCCTAAGACGCAAACAAGATTAATTTGAGCTGTAATTAATTATCAAATTTATTTTAGAACTAGAAAACTCAAACAGGAGAGCTCTCATGACGACAAAAAAACTGATTCAATCTTTGTGTGCACTTGCGATCACCGCATCTGCTGCTGTTTCTGCAAACGCAGCAAGCCTACACATCGGCACTAAATTAGCGCCAAATTTCGAAAGAATTAATGCCACTATGCTTGGCGAAAGCGTTTTACAATTGAGCAGCCAGACGCATAAGTGTGCGATCCCAGCATCGTTTGCTAGCAATTCTGGATCGACTCTTGCTCGTTTGTCGTCACTGATCTTGTCCGATGTTGTTGATCGCGTGATTTGCGATAAGAATAGCAGCAGAATCAAACCTGCTACATATGTTCAAATTGCTTTTGCTGGACCATTTTTTACGACATTAACGATTGCCGGTAAAAAAGTTGGTTATATCAACAGCGTACGTGTTGGCGATTACGGCTTGACTGTCAGCACAAGCAAAAACCGAAGTTGTGTCATTACAGAAGATTACACAAAAAAGCATTTGCGCACAGATTTGTTTTCATTGGGTGAAGATCTGCAAACTACAAAAATCACTGACATCTCTTGCGATCAAGATTCTTATTTTGACGAAGTTTCAGGCAACAACATTATGGTCACTTCAAAACTATAATACCTAAAATATTTAAAATTCATTAAATGCCAATTTCTGAAAACAAAGAAATTGGCATTTTTTTTGGCGCTTCCTCATTGGATTTGCGTCCTGAATTGATCGACCATTGTGATCGAATCCAGTTCTAAAACTTAATATTTCGCACGAAATGACAAGTGTACCCGCCCGGATGCTTTTGCAAATAATCCTGGTGGTAATCTTCGGCTTTCCAAAACTCTCCAGCTGGCACCAGCTGAGTCACAACCTTACCAGTCCATGCCTTTGAATTATCGACTCGCACAATCACCTGTTGAGCAGTTTCTTTTTGTTGTTCTGAATGATAAAAAATGGCTGAGCGATACTGTGTCCCGTGATCATTACCTTGAGCATTGACAGTTGTCGGGTCATGCATTTTAAAAAAGAATAACAATATATTTTCAAAGCTGGTTTTGGTTTTATCAAATTTAATTTGCACGCTCTCAGCGTGACCGGTGGCCCCGGTTTTTACCAATTCATACGTCGCATTTTTCAAATTTCCACCGGCATAACCAACCTCAACAGCAATCACTCCCGGCTGTTTGCGAATCAATTCTTCCACACCCCAAAAACAACCACCGGCCAAGGTCGCCAACTCTTCATTTGAATTCAAACTATTATTTTTTTGCGAAGATGAATTCATTTTTTTATCTTTCTGATTTTTTACATTCACTAAATTTCCCGACGCTGTACGCTCGGGAAATTGTTTTTGCACGGACTGAAAAGAATTGTTACCAGATTTAGCTAAGGGTTGCGAATTCAAAAATTTGACATTATTGGCAGCAGCCAAAGGCTCTACTGCAAAAGCAAAATCAATTACTAAAGCCATCAGACAAAATATGATTGTTTTGCTAAAATTCAAAATTACAATCCCAGTTTTTTCAATAGAGCATCGATGTCTTCTTGCCCCATTTTCGCATCGGGAGCTTTCTTGACAGCAACACTGGCGCGGACATCGGCGCCGAATTGCGAAGACACCCAACGCAAACGATCTAAGAATGTTTGTGAGAACAACTCGGCAAGATCTGTTTTACCAGTATCCAAATGGCTGACCATGGTTGTTAAGACCTCGGTCCCGTCCAAAAGCAAAGCCACACAAATATCATAAAACTGTTCGTTGCCTTTGATTTGCGAAGCCTTGTAACCAACCGCTTTACAAATAGCCGAGTAATCGCCGATTTTATGAATCATATGATTTTTATCAGAGAAACCAAGAGCCAAACTCTGAGCGCCCCCCATAATACGATCTACATTTTGACCGTATTCTTCTAGGCTTTGGACCTGAGAATAATCACCCTCACAACCTTCCAAGATCTCATTCATCTTAACGATCAATGTCTGGGATTCTAGCTGAAACTCTTTTAATATTTCATTATCTAATGATTCTTCACTCATGAAGATATTGAAACATCGATAGCTATTGTTGACAAGACTTAGAATACGATTTGAAATAATCTGGTTGAGCTTTTACCAGCAAGGAAAAAAATATGGAATACATCCCAATTCGCGTCAGCACATTGCGCGGTGACCAAGGAATCGATTTTGACGCTTATTTAAAAATCAATGACAAATATGTTTTGTATGTCAAACAAGGCGATAGCTTTGAGGGCGAAAGACTGAAACGCCTTAAAAGTAAAAAATTAAAAAAAATGTTTATATTGCCGGAAGCTGAAGTAAAATACCGCAACTACATGTCCAAGAATATCGAAATGGCTTATGATGCAAAATCTGGAAAATCCCTCGAGAGTCGCAGCGAAATCATTCAAGGCGCACAACAGAGTAACACCGAAGCCGTTATGGAAAATCCAGAAAACCAAGCAGCCTATCAAGAAGCCAAAGACGCTTCTTCTTTATTCGTTCAATTTATGCAACAAGAGGGCTCTGGCTCTTTACAAGCCATTATGAATATCGAGAACGTCGATCAAAATGTCGCCCATCACGGGGTCACAGTCTCTGCTCTTGCTGTCGCCCTGGCTCAACGCTTGGGGATTACTGACGCAAAAAAAACTCAGATGCTCTCTCTCGGAGCCATGCTACATGACTTTGAACATTTTCATTCTGGCCTGAACATCGCACGACCACTGGCTGCATTTTCTGCAGATGAATTAAAACTCTATAAACAACATCCAATGAATGGCGCACAACGGGTTCGCGACAAAAACCACTTTGACGCCTCAGTGATCAATATCATTCTTGAACATGAAGAGTATATTGATGGCAAAGGCTTTCCCAATGGCACACCAGAATCAAAAATGGACCCATTGTCAGTCATTGTCGGCTCTGCCAATGCTCTAGACCGTATGATAACCTTCGAATCAGTTCCCAAGAACGAAGTCGTCAAAAAACTTTTAATATCCTCAGTTGGACAACACCCGCTGCAGCATATTCAACTCTTGGGCGAAATCATGAACCAGATGAAATTGACATGATCTGCATAACCAGCAGATCTTCGATTCCTGTTTTTTGCTCTGCCGACAGTTGATCCCAAGAAATCTGAGTTCCATCACCGACAAGCTCAGTGGCTAGCTCAATCAAGGCAGCTTGCTCTCGAGACAGCTGCTGTTCCTTTAACAGACCATCTAAAGTCTGATACAAAACATACACACCAGCTTTTTTTCCTAAAAATTCAGCACACTGAATGAGGCTGCAAAACTGCAACGATGGGTTTAAATAAATCTTATTTTCCCCGCGCAAAATAATCGGCACAAGTTTGCAATTGAATTTTGAAAAACTATTAGTCTGTAAATTTCTCTGTAAATCACCTTGTAAATTTGTCCGCAAAAAACAAAGAAGTGATTCATAATAAGCCAACTCAAGCAACACCGCTGGCGCTTTGTTTTTACGCAGCAACATCGGCCATAAAGAGCAACAAAGCGAATCATCAGCCCCGAGGAGCTCTTCACTACTCAAACTGAGCTCAATACTTTTTTCGACACATTGCTGCAGAGAAAGTGAAGATGAATTCTTAGAGGCAAATGTTGAAAGAATCCACATTTGAGTTTTTGGAAAAAAAATATGCAGCCACATTGGATTGTTAAATTCAGATTGAAAGTGCTTATTTAATAGCATGGGCCACCTTAATATTGCGTCAAGTCAGTTTGTTTTATTTTGACCAATCACACCGACTAGTGCAACTACTTAAGTCCTATGAAACAGAGTTGTTTTAACAAATTTTATTTGCTGTTAATTGCCTTCGCAATTTTTGCTTTTGTTAATCCTGCCTATTCAGCCTCATCAGTCTCTATCAGTGGTCGAATTTTTAAAATTGAAATGGGTTATGGCTTTCTCGACGCACAAACTGGCAATCAATTTAAACTGGTCGCAGGAACGGACTCTGCAAAAAGATCTCTTGAAAAATTAAATGATGGTGACGCAATAAAAGGCTCAGCTCAATTGATTCAAGATACCTACGTTGTACAAAGTGTAGATTTCGTTGGCTTGCAAAGAATTTTAGGTTTGTGGAAAACCAAATCCACAGTGATTAACTTTGTCGACTTTAGCCAAGTCCAATTCCATGTTCCCGGCTCTTTGAGCAGTTATCATTATGCCATCTCGCCAACCAACAGCCTTGACCAGTGGCAGGTTTATTTTTCAGATTCTTCATCTGTGGTTTTAGGCTCATTGTCTGTTAACGATCAAAGTGCTGTGATTCAACTTTTCGATACCGAAACTGGTAACGTTACCAGCAGTTACGAACTTAAAAAAATTCAATCCAACCTGCGCTTTAAGAATGAAAATCACAACAAATCCCGTTGATCCACAATTATTCTTCAGCAAAAACGACCCGCAAGATATTCGCTTAGGCGACTGCACTCAAATTCTAACAGAAAACATTGCTGACAAGCACACTGATTTGGTTGTCTGGGGTTATCCTGACGATGAGGGCATCCATCTCAATGGCGGCCGTACCGGCGCAAGCCTTGCCCCTGAGATTATTCGCAAATATTTTTACAAAATGACTCCGCACCCAGACTGTTTAAACAACAACGATAGACCTCAAATCTTGGATGCCGGTGATTTGCTAAAACCTCTGCATTCGTTAATTGAAAGACATGAACAAGCCAGTCACATTGCTCATTGGGCGAGCGAGAAACAAATTCCATGGATCTCCCTTGGTGGTGGTCATGATTATGGTTTTGCCGACGGAGATGGTTTTTTACGATGGGCCTGCAAAGAGCAAACAGATTTTAACAACAAGCCTTTGATCATTAATTTTGATGCACACTTAGACGTTCGACCGATGATTAATTCGCAAGCTAACAGCGGAACACCATTTCGCCGTTTGTTAGAAAAATATCCCAATCAATTCGACTTTCTTCAGGTCGGCATTCAACCTCAGTGCAACAGCAAACATCATGTAGATTGGGCCAAAAGCCAAGGTGCTGAAATACTCTGGCTAGAGCAAATTGAAAAACAAAGTCTGCTTTCTATTATAAAAAATCATCTATCAAAAAATATCAATCGCCCACTGTGGGTCAGCCTTGATATTGACGCTATTATTTCAAGCGAAGCTCCGGGCTGTTCCCAATCTTGGGGGCAGGGTTTAAAATCGCAAGAACTGATTCAAACACTGAAATGGCTGTTTGAGAATTTCCAATGGAAATCATTTTCTATTTACGAAGTTTCCCCAACCCTTGATACTGACAACAGAACTTCAAAATTGGCCGCTTTGTTTATGCATTATTTTTTAACTTGGAATTGTTTTAAAAATGCAAAATAAAGAAAAACAAAACCCCAGAGGATTCGGCAGCGACAACCATGCTCCTGTTCATCCTGATATTTTAAACGCTATTTTAAAATGCAATCATGATCACGCCCCCAGCTATGGCACCGACGAGGTCAGCGAGCGCGCTTTGAAAATCATCAGCAATGCTTTTTCTACATACAGCAAGAGCTCTGGAAAAAATCCAGAAAAAATCGAAAGCTATTTTGTTTTTAATGGCACGGCTGCAAATGTTCTCTCGCTGCGAGCGGCGACAAAACCTTATCAATCTGTTCTTTGCTCTGACATTGCTCATCTCAATGTTGACGAGTGCGCGAGCCCTGAATACCTAGCTCATTGTAAACTGATTGCCTTGCCCTCGACACAAGGAAAAATCAATTTATCACAAATCAAAGAAAGTCTCATCCGAAGAGGTGATCAACATTTTGCACAAACAAAATTATTAAGCCTGACCCAACCAACTGAGGTTGGAACATGTTACACCTTGGCGGAAATACGAGAACTGACCGACTGGGCCCATCAACAAGGTTTGTATATTCATATGGACGGAGCCAGATTTGCCAATGCTGCCTATCAATTGTCAGCAACATTTGCAGAACTGACGACGGAACTTGGAATTGATATACTGAGTATGGGTGGAACTAAAAATGGATTTATGTTTGGCGAAGCCATTGTGATTTTAAATCCTGAACTGAACAAAGATTTTAAATACATTCGAAAACAATCAGCTCAGTTGCCATCTAAAACCAGATACATTGCCGCACAGTTCGAGGCTTATTTACAAAATAATTTATGGCACAAAATAGCCGAGCACAGCTGTCTGATGGCGCAAAGACTGTATGATCAATGCAAAAACATTCCAGGTGTGGAGATCACTGTTCCACGACAATCCAATGCTGTTTTTGCGAAAATTCCACAATCATGGATCAAACCACTGCGTGAAAAATATTTTTTCTATGTCTGGAACGAAAAGACATTTGAATGCCGATGGATGACCAGCTGGGATACCCAACCAGAAGACATCGAAGGCATGTGCGCAGCCTTACGAACATTATCAAATCAAAAACTTTAAGGAGTCTCACCATGAAATATCCTCCTGTACAATATCATGATTATTTAGGATTAAGCGAAATTCTAAACTCGCAAAAACGCCGTTCTGAAGAATTGGGAAAACCTGCTCATGATGAAATGCTGTTCATGATCGTTCATCAGACCTATGAATTGTGGTTCCGACAAATGCTTTTTGAGATCGATTCTGTACAAAATATTTTTGCACAAGAAAAAATGGCAGATACTGAAATCGCAACCGCTGTTGCTAGGCTAGAACGAGTCGTTGAAATCCAAAAATATATCAATGGCCAGATTGATATATTAGAAACTATGACTCCACTGGATTTTCTGGAATTTCGCGACATGCTTTATCCAGCCTCTGGTTTTCAAAGCTTTCAGTGGCGTTGTTTAGAAACTCGCTTAGGGTTGCCTACTGATCAACGTTTGCAATTCAATCAATCTCCTTTTTATCAATACCTAAAGCCTGAACAGCAAAAATCAATGATTGAGATTTTACAAAAGCCTTCTTTATTTGACCAAGTCGAAAAATGGCTAGAACGAACTCCTTTCTTACAAACGGATAAATTTAATTTTTGGCAGGGATACAAAGACAGTGTTTACAAATTATTTGCTGAAGATGAAAAAGTTGTTCGTGACAATCCAAAATTAAGCCCCGCCGAAGTAGAAAAAAATATTGAGCAAATCAAAAAATCTTTAGAAATGTTTGAATCTCTTTTTTCCAATGAAAACTTTGAGAACCTTAAAGAGAAAAAATATTTTCGTTTGTCGCTTAAGGCCGTACAAGCCAGCTTATTGATTCAGTTGTATCGCCAAGAACCCATCTTGCAAATGCCACATCGATTGTTGCAAGCTTTGGTTAATTTAGACGAACACATGACACAGTGGAGATATCGCCATGCTTTGATGGCTCACCGAATGCTTGGAAGAAAGATCGGCACCGGCGGATCTTCTGGCCATGATTATTTAAAAAGCGCAACAGAACAGCATAAAATATTTTCTGACTTTTTTAATCTGACAACGTTTTTAATCCCAAGATCAATGATCCCGACACTGCCAGAAGAAATTAAAAACAAAATGCGTTTTAGCGATTGTCTTTAGGGTTTATTCTAGGCGCGTCTTCATTTGATCGAGTATCAAAAGAGAGCCAATTTAAATCTATTTTCAAATTAGAATGATCCAATGAGGACAAACCATAAGAGTCATTGATTTTTGATTGGTGGAATAATTTTTGCGAAACGGGGATCCGTAGAGAAAAGATTTGCCTCAGAAATTAAAACGGCTCTTACCGGTGAGGCATCACCATTAACGATCGGCAAAGGCAACGCCAGCAGCGTGTATAGCCCCTCGGGAACATTGCTCAGAACCAACCCCTCTAAAACGCGGATTCCTGTTTTCGCCAAGGCCTGATGTGATGGTAAATCTTTTGAAGTTGCTGGATCTACACTGGGCGTATCGATACCAACGAGCAAACAATCTTGTTTTGCCAATTCATAAATCAGTTCTGCCGACAAAGATGTAAAATCATTATGCCACTGATTTGGATTTGAAAAGCTCTCTGTTGCAAACAAAACTCTTGGGGCCAATAATTTTTTATTTTCCAAGTCAGCAGGTTCAATCAGTCTGGGATTATTTTTTTTGGAAAGATTTGGTCTTATCACCTGCGCCCGTCCCATATACACACCCAATGGCATGGAAGAAATCCCCTGGCCATCAGCTGTATAATGATTTGAAGCATCCGCATGCGCACCAAGATGCAATGTACTTTGAATTGATGACAACATCAGATGGTCACCATTAGAGAAAGCCATCGATGTTTTCTGCTCAAAACCAACATCTCCAGGAAAGACAGCAATACCTGAATGAATCAATGGAGTGATATCGTAAATCTGCATATTATTTTGCTTCTTGTTGTTTTAGATCTTTGATTGCCTGTAAAACCAAAGCCGCATGGCCATCGGCTTTGACCTTGCGCCATTCTGTTAATAAAACACCTTTGTCTGAAATTAAAAACGTGCTGCGTTCAATGCCTAAAACCATTTTGCCATACATGTTTTTTTCTTTGATGACATCAAACAGCTTACAAGCAAGCTCTTCGTTATCGCTTAAAAGATGAAATTTAAAATCTTGTTTGCAACGAAATTTTTCATGGCTTTTTAGTGAGTCGCGAGAAATTCCGTAAATCACTGTATTCAAATTAGCAAACTCACCTGTGAGTTGTGAAAACTGTAAACCTTCTGTGGTACAACCAGGGGTTGAATCTTTAGGGTAAAAATAGAGAACAATTTTTTTACCAATTAATTTTGATAATTGAAAAGAAGAACCTTCAGTAGATAATAATGAGAAATTCGGAACCGATTGATTTAATTTTACCATCTGCTTATTGCCTTTTGCCTGTTTTATTAAAGAAGTGTTATTAGAATTAGAATTAGAATTAGAATTAGAATTAGAATTAGAATTAGAATTAGAATTCGGTTTCATTTCACGTCTCTGCGGTGGAAAGCTATTTACAGGAGAAATCCCCTTGATGTTCGAATTGGCATTAAGCGCAGCTGTTGAATTATTTTTTGATATATATTTTTGACCAGAACTGATGCTCTTTGCAGATGTTTTTTTCAAATTAGCATTTTTTGATTTTACAGTGTGTTTGATTTTCGAAGAAATCTTACGAGAACTGTTGATTGATTTCTGAGCTTTTGTTTTTCTTAATCTTTTGATTTTATTATTAGACAAACTTTTAACCTTAATGTTCTTTGCTTTAAGACGCTGTGGTTTTTGTTTTGGTTTTTGCTTGATCTTTGATTTCTGTTTACTCTTTGATATTGTTTTTTTCAATTTTGCAGATTTTATTGTGTTTTTCATTTTCATTATTTTCTTTGCCATATACTTTCAATCCTACTTCAATCCTACTTCAATCATACTTTTAAATTATCTCATGAATTGATTAATTCTTTTTGCATTAGAATCTATTTTTTTATTCAGATCTTCATTGAATTGCCCTACTGTTTTTTTTAGAATCTATTTATCCTATCATTTTCAATAAGGAGCTGTCGACACTCAAATACATGAAGTCAATCGTACTTTTGTCAAAAGTTTCTTTAATAGAAAATTTCAAATAATTCTCACCTTTCAAGTTACCGACTGAGGGGGAACCTGAGACTGAGACTTTTCATCACCAGGTGCCGGCGCTGAAGAGGAACCATCCGTCGCAGGCATTAATGACTCGTTCGGATTTAATTCTGTACGTGAATCTGATTTTTTTTCATTCTTATAATTTTGATCGTTTTGGTCTTTAAGTTCGTTTTTATCTTTTTGATCCTTATGTTCCCTCGAATCATCCTGGTGATTTTGGTCTTTTTGATCTTTCTGATTATTTAAGTCATTTTCCGTTGGCTTGCCATTTTCAGGTAATTCGACAGGAGCTCTTTCTATTTCAAGCAGGGCCTCACCTTGCACCGGAACTGTCATTGACTGAATCACATCCGTTTTATAATCTTGCCCATCCCAGCTTGAAATTTGTCCATTTAATTGAACAACGATCTCTTGCTGTTGATTGTACATAAAGTTTTCTAACAATAAATAATCATTACCATTTTTATTTTGTCCGACATTTTTACAGTTTAATGATAACAAAGTTTTGGCATCTTTATACTTAAAACTGCAAACAGTATTCTTTCCAGAAAAGCTAAGATTTAAGCCGGCAGCTTCTTGCATATTTTCAACATAAAATGTTAATTCGAATTCATTGTTAGATTTCACCGACCACTTGAATAAATCTGCACTAACCACATTAGCAACACCATCTTGCACTGCTCCAGATTTTTGATCTGTATTCTGGTCGACACTACTGTTTTCTGAATTCGCTTTTATTCGCTCAACTTTTTGTTTTCCGTTTTGAGCATTCTGTTTTTTTACCGGCCCCTTTAATAATGGCGACTTGCGATCCCCTACACATTGACGACGTCGTAATACATATTCATTTGTTCCAGATAGACTCAAAACATCACGATAGCTATTTTTACTGCAATCATCTTTGTTTAATCTGTTAATAAACGGCAATCCGTTAGTGGCATAAATATTTGAGATCAAATTTTGTGAATAATGAAAAACATTTTCAACCGTTTGCAACTGAGAAACAGATGGACACTCATCAAGAGTATTGTCTGCGTTTTTCTTTGCATACCATAAACAAACCCAAACCTGATCAAACAATCTTTGTGCTGTTTTCAAACCAACGTTCAATGTTTTTATTTGTTCTGCTTGCGTTATGTAAACTGCTTTTTTCTCTGGCGACATTTGACTGATATCCACCGTTGCAGTTTCAGCCTTTTGATCATTTTGTTGAGCCGTTTTCTTTGCATCCCGGCCATTTCCAGCTGAGACACCAACCGTGTCTTGCTTGCCGCTACGACAGCCAAGAAAAAAAACTGCAAAACAAAACAAAAGAAAATATTTATATATAGAATTCATAACCGCCTCTTCATTTAAGCAGCAATTTAAACTTCTCTGCTTATCTATAGTTAGAGCAAAGACAAAGCCAAAGCCTTGCATAAAGAGTTCAAGGAACTGCTTTAAAGCGATTCTATTGATTATAAATGTTCAATAAATGAATTTTGCGTATCAAAATGAGACATTTCATATTTGATTACTTTTCAGCTGTCGCAAAGACACTCTTCGGCAACAGCTGTGCATGAGTTTGACAAGTACCGAGCGGCTACTGCGGCATACAACGAAGAGTCAGTTTAGAAACAGACCCGGAAGTATTTAATTTTTGGTTGGTTTTTGAAGAGAGCTCAATGGAATCCATTTTTAGATTGATTGTTTTAGTTGATTGGATAGCCGTATCTACAGCAAGTGCTTCAGAACGAAGAATGGCGCTATATCCTGATTTGCTTTGAGATATAAACATTTTAATACCATTATCGCTAGCAGCAAAGCTAAATGAATCTTTATCTGAAGAATCAGATGCAGATACTTTTGTAGGATATGATCTTGTTTCAAGACATGTTGTTTCTATTTCTTTAACACAATCATTATCCCCATTTCGAGATTCACAAACTTTGCAAGAATATGGCGTCAAAACCTCTTTAAAAACTGTGCAAGTAAATGTATTTGCTGAAAAAGCAACATTAGCGAAAAAAAGAGTGATTAAAACAATTGCAGATTTCATTTTTAACTCCATGGTTGAATCTTTATTGAGACACCTCTAGCATAAATGCAGAAAATGAATTGTTAGGCTTTGGTTAGGAATGAATTATCCTTAACATGCTAACAAACCGAAACAATTGATTTGATTGCACCCGAGCTTGTTCCATTTTTCCCAAGAATTTAATCCATTGATGCGTCACTGATTGTCGTTATTGAGTTGTAAATCAGTATTCGCAGTCAACGACGCCTGACCAATTGCCATAACTGCAGTACCATTTTCGATGGAATTGAAATCAACTGAAAATAAAAAAAAGGTGATTCATTTTGAGACGAATCACCTTTTTTAGAATTTCAATTTTTAAATGTAACTAAAATATTGAAGAATGTAAAATTCTGCTAATTTAGTAAATCGAACTGCAAGAAAAAACTGGCTCCTGCTGCGCGGTTAGCTTTTGAGTCTTTAGCAACGCGTGCATTGCTCTCGTTTGCAAATAACTATCACCAATAATTTTTAATAATCCAACAGAATCCGAACCCATGAATATGGTTACATTGTGCAATTCAAAATCATTATTTATCAAACCTGGTTTGTGCGTATTATTTAAATACAATGCGACTTCAGACTGGTCTTGAGTACCAATTTGTTTTAAATATGACGACATGACCAACAATCCACTTTGGCCTAAATTGTTCAGGATAAAAGCTCTATCAGCTTCATTGGCTGGAATGTACATCATCGATGCCATTGGATCGACGTGGATTTTAACCTCTTTCGACACACCATTCGCTTTAACATATTTTAGTGAAACAGCGTTTTTCAAAAAGCTCATATCTACTGTTTTGCTTGGATTATCATATTCGAATTTTGACTCACCCGTATCTGGATCAATACTTTCTGATTTTACGATACTGAAATTTAAAACGATTGCTAATGCTTGTGATGCGACAAGGCTTGAACTTACAAAACTTAAAGCCAACAAGGACTTGAAAAATGGTTTTGATGCTTGCATTTGTTTCTTAATCAATTTCATAAACTTCCCTTTTTTTTCATACAAAAATCGTTAGACAGTTGTCGGAATATAACACAGCCTTATTGGGCACCGTAGAATAATAAGTTCAAAAAAATATTTTATAGAAAAACCAAGAAAAGAATTCCGGTCGTTGAAATCAATATGATTGATTATATAAATATTTGTTATGTCAGACGCTACAATCCTCCGCAAGCAGGCCGTCACTGTCAAAAGTTTTGACAGTGTTATGTAAGGTCCAGATCTTGCTCTGTTCTATGATATATGAATACAATTTCTACAAATACTAAGCGAGTCGCTATATTTAAACGAATTCCCAGTCTGGGCTTTCACAGTCGTGATTTCATTTTATTGATATTATTATTGATATTTCAGGGTCCGACATTAAAAGCAAGCGAGGAGATCACAAGTTTACAAAGCCTTCAAGCCAGCATACATAACCAAAGCGAATTAGCAGAAGCACTCAACAACCCACAGACCCCCATTAGCGATAGAAAAAATCGTCAGCTGCAAAGAATTGTCAAAATAGCCAAACCAATACTCTTACGAACTTTCAATGATCCTCATCCTGAGGTCGCAGACATTGTGGAGGCTTTGAAAATTTCAACAGCTCTTAGACTGAAAGATAAAGAATTTTTAGAAATATATATAAATTGTCTGAAAAGAACAGAAACTTCAATATCCAAAGAGGCATCAGTTGCCCTGTCCAAATTGCTTGCGGATGATTTGATGTTATTAGAAAGAATTAACAGGCTTAGTTTTAAAGAACACAGTTATCCTTTTGCAAAATATGAAATCTTGGCAAGTTATGCCAATGCAGATTCCACAGAAGCCCAGGCCATGCTTATACAATATCTTTATGAAATATTGAGAAATGAACTATCACTAATAGACAAGCAAGAGCTTTCGACTTCAGTCTTAACATCTGAAATTGTTAAAAAACAACTGATCGACAAACTCTCTGCTCTTATCGCAAAACTAAACTGGGATATGCATAACGTTGCAAAAATCGAGCGATTATTAGCAGATGCTAATCTGTACTTACGATTCACACCACTACAAACCCAATTTCCAAATCATGATATTTATTTGTTAAATCCAATTTTAGTTCGCTGGATGGAGGAACTAGGCCAGAAAAAATTTCTTTTCCGTTCTCAACTTGAAGATGTCGTTTATGTTTTTCAATTGATTCACAAAAACAAAAACAACAGTCCATTGAATGATCTCTTAAAAATTCAACTACTAAAAATTGCAGTTCACAAAAAACAATTAAATCTGAGTGAACATATGATGATCGCTCAGGTGCTTAAATCATTTATACATACAAAATTAAATGACTATTTATCAACGTCTAAAAATCCGGGTCTGGAAAATATTGTTTTGTTAATTAACAAATTGTCGGATCGGTCTATTATTTCCAGCGACCCAGAGAATTCAATTTTATTACAAAAAAGCATAACAAAACTGATCAAAAATCAGAGACTGACCTGTCAGAAGATTTACCATTAAAATTTACCAATTTATACTGGGCTTATTTTTTACGGAATCTGAAATCGATGATATTCATTGGCTCACATAAACTCACAGTGCTTCGATCACAGCCCTCTTGGTTGTCGGCACTGCAGTAGGATCTACTTTCGGTTTTCCACAAT
>CAZMVK010000042.1:0-6658 GCA_964569545.1 uncultured Bdellovibrio sp. | reverse complement strand
CGAGCTTTCATACATTTTTGCATGTACTTGTCTTTTTCGCTCTCATAAGGTGGAGCCACCGTCTCTGGCAAAGTTCCTGACAAATCTGTTGGCTCTACCGCTGCGGCATCAACGTCAGAGGCGGTTGCTATTGCACTGAGCTGATCGACCATCACATTGGGTGGATTCATATTCTTTTTCAATTGAGATTCTGTGTAATACTCAACTTGGTCATCCGTTTTTACATTACGAATTTTCTTTTGGCCTTTATTATCAATGGATTGAAAAGTGTAAGAACCAGGAAACACAGCAAGACTGTCACCACTGGCAATAGACATTGTACTTGGATCCAAGGGTAAAGATACCAAGTGCTTCATATATCGAACAGAAAAGATATCACCCGGCGACCAAATAAATGCTTCTTGAAATTGACCTAGGTATTTGTCGTTTGTTTCAAAACTAAAAAAATCTGACAAGTCCATCATCGATTGAGCCGTCAAATATGTATTACAAAGAAGTTTTGCAAAATCGCTCCAGCGAGAATCTGGATCCATACGCGAACAACTGCGCTGATCAAATGCTGAAAACACATTGCTTGATTTAGTCTGAGTTAAATAATAATCACCAAAATTATATTGCGCTAATTTAAAAAAATGAGAACTTAAATAGTATAAAGTAAAATAAATCTTCTTTTGCTCGATCAAAGATGTGAAATTACGATAAATTCGGATTTCACGATCTTTCGAGGAGCTTATGATTGGTATTTGACTCAAACTGATTTCTTTTCTTTGTCCCGCACTGAGAGAAACAAAACCAGGGTAAATAGTATTGCTGAATCCTATAATATAATTGCCTGGGGCCAGCTCTTGCTCTTGATTTAAAGAAAAATATATTGGCGCAGAGCACTGTGGTTGTAGTAAATTATTTTTATCCCGAGAAGGCTCTTGGCAAGAAATCGCTTTGACCTGTTGATATATTTGCGATAAATGGGCTTGTCCTGAAATTTTCAAAACAGCTTTACCAGAGTTTACCGACGAAGAAGTCAAAACGATTTGCTGCTCTGGTTGTATTATTGGCTGCGCTATTTGTATTATTGGTGCCTCGATCGCAGTATCATCAATCTCTTTGATCTGAACCTGCAATAAGCTGACAGCATCAGTGTAGGTTGCAGTCAAAGCCATTGATGAAACAGATGATAAAATTAAAAATATAGCCAATAGGATTTTCATTAGAAATTCTCCTGTACAATATCCATTTGATCTTCAACTGCAGCTGAGCTCAGACCCAAACGTGCGCGAAGTCTTGCATCTTGACCATAGACATCTCTCATAAAACGCAGTTTGCCATCATTACTGATCAAAGCCGTTTGATACAAAGTATAGACTGGCAAATAATTTTCACGACTCAAACGAACAGATTTTAGGGCTTCAAAAGTTTCCCCTGGAATTCCATGAGCTACGGTGGCTTGGACTTGTTCCAAGGTCCAACCCTCTCTTGATAAAACATACGCTGCAAACTCTTGTGGTTTTTCCAAACGCATACAACCAGAGCTACGCAAACGATCGGCATTCTGAAACAGGTCTCTCTCGTTGGTGTCATGCATATATATATCATCACTGTTTAACGACAAAGGAAACTTTACTACTCCCAATGCATTCATCAATCCAGGTTCCATACGATAAGTGTATCGATCTGCTAAAATGAATGGGCTGATCGACCAATCCACTGTGTTTTCATCAACAAAAGATCCATATTTATCGATAATATGCATATTCATTTTTTTAAAATAATCTCTGTCTGCACGAATTTTCGGAATTTTATCTTTGATCGCAATCGACTTTGGCGATGTCCAAGTTGGATTGAATAAAACACTACCAATTATATCACGCATTGAAGGTGTGCGACGGTAAGGACCACCATTGACAGTTCGAAATTGCATGACGACTTGACCTTGTTCAAAAATCGAAAGTTCGGTTGCTGCCAAATTAATGAAGACAAATCGATCTTCAATCACACGTGGCAACCAACGCAATTTCTCCATCGACAATTCAACCTGACGAATTCGCTCTTCGACTTTTGCGTTTAATACTTTCCAAATCATAGATTTTACGGAGATGACTTGCTCAGGTTCAATTCCATGTTCAAACTCAAATGTTTGCACAACCTGCATGTCATTTGCTGATAAAGTTTCATCATCCATTATCTCAAAACTATAACCCTGTTGTGCAACTGCGGCTTTCAACTGACGAACCGCAGGCGAGGACACGCCGAGATAAAAACTTTGTTTAGAGCGCATCTGCAGCCAATTTTTATTGGCTCTTTTCTCTCGTAAAATGGCCAAGGCCTTTTTTAAATTTTGATAGGCAACAATTGTCGGCTCTAAAAAATCCAATCCCGCTGACAACTGTGACGGACCGGCGGCTAAAATCTGTGGCAATAGCTTCGCATCTAAAAAAGGCTTTCTGGTGTATTTTATATCTTGATCGACCAACTGCGGATCCACTCGTCCAATAGAGAGATCTTGCGACAATTGATAAAAAGCTTTACTCATTAAAATCTCAGCCTGCCATTGATTTTCAGGTGAAATAGAATTAGCTAACAATAATTTCAAATCCGCAGATAAGTAATCACGAGTCAGCAATCCACGTGAACCAACATCTAACATGATTTGTGAAAATGATTTTGCCATATCATTCCATTGGCTTTGCTCAACCCAAACTGGTGCGTACTCTCTAGCTTGATAAATATTTTTAAGCGAAGAAGATTCAACCAAATTATTTCCAACAGCAATTGCGATTTGCGCTTTTTGCATCAGGAACTGCATGTTAGCCGAAGATATTGGAGCTGATGTATCAATTGCATAATTTTGCAAAACACCTTGCAGAGTAAAAATAGAGTCTGCAAAACAAGCCACCGGTAATGCCAAAGATAAAATCAACAACCGAATAGAGAAAGATTTATTCATGTACATCACTCCTAGATAGGTATTTTTATCCTAGCTATAAAGGATGCGCTGCTGTTATTTTCTTAACAGGGAAAGACCGGTAAATTTTAGCTGTCGAACTTTTCGACAATGTAATCGAGGGCTTTGGCTAAACGCACTTGGACTGCGGAAGCCAGCTCGGGCCTGATTTTTTTTGTAACCTCATCCATGTACAGAGAACGATTCAGCTCAGCCTGTACCGCATGCTGACCCTTGGCTGGCTGTCCGTATTGTTCAGAAACTCTCCCACCAAAGTACGGCCAATTGTATCCCACACGAAAGCCAGCTTTAACATAGGCCGCGATAACAATGTCGACAAATTTAGAATTTGAGCTTTTGCCATGACAATCACTGATCACTATCTCGGCTCGATGCTCGCCTGGATCGCGATGTTGATCGGTTCCGACGGAAGGCATGGAGTGAACATCTAAATGGAAAACGTCATGATGACCTTGTCCCTTAAATATATCATACTGTTTTTGAACCTGCTGGTGAAAAGGTTGATAAATTAATGCAACCAATTGCTCGTGCATTTGTTGAGAAACTGGAGCTGGCATTAATTGTTCGCCCTTGGTTGTGATCACCCAATGAAAACCTCGATTGTTTTTACCGGCTGGAATCAAACTGCCAATGACGGATGAGGCATCGATATCCGCAGGGACTCGATTTAAATCTGCCGCATATCGATGCCATTGAGTTTTAACATAAGGTATGTTTAATTGCTGCAAACTGGGCTCATAAAGCATATCAACATAACGATCCACATCACACATGAGCACGGGTTCATTGAGTCCTTGCAGCCAATGACAAAATTCTGGAACCTGCTCTCCGGAATGCGGGATTGTTACAAAAAATGGTTTTGTTTTTTTCATTTGCAATACACTCCAAATGTTCTGAATACTCTTGATTAAAATCCTTAATTTAAATCCCTGAATTGAACTCTTGAATTAAGGATTTTTTAACTAGTATTTCATCCGTCTAATAAATCTTATATGATCTATCGTGGGCTATCAATGGGTTTTAAAATAGAGTTAAATCGACATTTTACCTGCGAGTTCTCGTCGCATCTTGTACAAGAAAAAATACAGTTGCAAATGCAACAAACAAGGATATTTTAAATCTTTCGCAGACTCTCAGACATTCAAAGGAAACCCAATGAAAATATACACAAAAACCGGCGACAAAGGCAGCACCAGATTGGTTGATGGCAGAGAATGTTCAAAAGCCAATATCCGGGTTGAAACTTATGGTTCCGTGGATGAATTAAATAGCAACTTAGGCCTGGTTTTAGCATTTTGCGAATTAGCCTCTATCAAACCACTGCTTTTACAAATTCAAAATCAACTGTTCAATATCGGTAGCCACCTCGCATGCGAAAATGAAGAAACAAAAAAGCAATTACCGAGCATCAAAGAAGAATGGATTGAAAATATCGAGAAAAATATCGACCTCATGACCAGCGAGCTGCCAGAACTCCGCCAATTTATTTTACCAGGCGGCAGCACTCTGTCAGCATTTTTACATCAAGCACGAACAGTTTGCCGACGCAGCGAACGCATGGTGGTCAGATTGATCGAAGATGACTCCTTACAAAACAAGAAAACAACGTCTGTTGAAATTGAATTCTCCTTACGCTACCTCAATCGGCTGAGCGATTGGCTGTTTGTCGCTGCTCGATGGAGCAATCATAAATTAAATATTTCAGATACTGTCTGGCAAAAATAATAGATTTGCTCTAACTGTTATCTTATTTTAAATAAATTCTTCTAATCCTCGCAAATGAAATGACTTGAGTACTATGAACCTAAACACAGCGCAAACACTGTATCTGTTTTATTTGGCAACTATACTTATCAATTTAATAGTAAGCTCTATTCAATTCACCCTATCCAGAGAAACAACGCAAAAATATATAATGTATTACTGGATAGGACAAATTATTACTGCTATTTGCAATAGCTTTTTTACAGAAGTAAATTTTTATTTTGTAGTTTTCTCAAATACCGGCGCCTTTATTTCTCAAATGATTTTATGCATCTTTATGGGCAAAATTCGCAACATCTCGATTCCAATTAAAAGCTTTGTTTCCATTCATTGCTTGAGCTTATTAATAAGCCTTGTCTTTTATTATTTTGGTTTTAGCACACTTTGGTATGTGCCTATTGCCATGGGCGGGATGACCTCTTCTGTTCTGATAACAACGTATTTAATCTATAAAAATAAAACCAAACCACTACCCTCTTCGCAAAATATATTTTTAGCGGCTTCGGTTTTAATGACTCTTCATTATCTGGACTGGGCTTATTTTCGTTTGAATGGAGAATTGTTTTTAATTGCTTCAATGGTTGCCTTTGGCTTTATACACACACTGTCAATTTTAATGCCGATGATGGCCTCAGAAAATACTCTGCAAACCAGAAATGATGCTCTCGAAGAAGAGGTTATCCGTCGTGCCACTCAATTAACTGAAGCACGTGAACAATTGTGGCAATCCAACAAACTTGCTAGTCTTGGTCTCATGGCTGGCGGCATCGCTCATGAAATTAACAATCCATTATCAATCATTGGGCTGCAAATGGAAAGCTTACAGACAAATGCACAATATGATCGTTTGACGAAAGACGAGACCATCAAAGTATCAACTCGTGTATTGAGCGTCATTGATAGAATTTCAAAAATAACTGCCGGGCTACGAACCGTTGCTCGAGATCGTTCAACATTAGAAAAAAAAACTGAAGATCTAATCAAAATTATCAATGACACCTTGATTTTTTGTTCAGACAGGATGACGAAACTAGGCGTTCTCTATTCACAAAATATACACGCCAGTGAAATTATTTTTTTCTGTAATGCTGTTGAGATTTCACAAGTTATCCTAAATCTTCTAAACAACTCTATCGATGCTGTCGAATCTTTGCCTGAAAAATGGATTTCACTGACAACAAACGAAGATGAATCACATCAATATATTTACATTGAAGACAGTGGCACAATAGACCCCAAGATCACCAACAAAATCATGGATCCATTTTTTACGACCAAAACTTTAGGCAAAGGCATCGGCTTGGGGCTGAGCATTTCTAAATCAATCATCGAAAGCCATGGCGGCAATTTTTACCTGGACACAAACAATTCTCACACCCGTTTTTGCATAAAACTACCTAAATGATTTTAGTAGAGTACGTAAAAAATGATCGCAGTCAAGGCGCCGACGAAGAGGCCAACCAAGTGGCTGCCTCGAGGAGAGCAACGAAGGCTCCGATCATTTTTTACCCACTCTTATTTATCTAATATCATCTTAGATGGATGCATATAGGGTAAAAAGTTTGTCATTGAGGTTAACACATAACCCTCATCACCTGGTTTTGCCAGCTCTGCAGGGACTCGCATCTTTGGAGCCACTGTTAAAGTATTACTCAGCACTTTGACTCTGAGAAAGCTTGCGCCAAAAGTATTACTTGTTACGATTGGATCTAACAATTCAATTTCAGATCCAAGTCCCAAAGTTTTTACTGGTTCATTTTCCGAGCGAATTTGATTGAAAGTACGATCCGTACTTTTTCTTAAAAATTCAAATGGAATAATATCGCTTGTTATTTCCAACTGCTCTATTATTTTTCCTTTCAAATTGCGGACTTGGCCATCCCAGCTTTTCCCTGTTGCTTTGCAAATTCCAAAATGTTCTAGCTCAGCCAT
>CAZMVK010000041.1:0-23039 GCA_964569545.1 uncultured Bdellovibrio sp. | reverse complement strand
AAATCGATTTGTTTTATAATTCCGCTAGAGCTGACAAAACTTCAGCGGAATTTGTTTATACTTAATCTAGCGGTTTTAATTAAAACTTATAAACCAACAACCGGACCAACGTAATCTAAAGCAATTTCAGAATAAAAACCGTTGACCGAATAAAAACCACCAAACCAGTGCAATTTGTTGTCCGCACCCAATCGATGAGCCATTACAATTTTATAAGGCGTAAAATGAATTCTGCCTATTCCAGTCAAATTGATTAACTGTCGATGAGCGACATACTGACCCATTGTGAAATCAACTGTTTCAGATTCAGAATTATCTTCATTACCGACAAAAGCCGATGCCATAAGAGTCTTATCAACACGTTGGCGAATAATTAACCGCATATTATTTTTGCCAAATTTACCAGAGTATTCACCTTCGATAGGGTCTTTGGAAAGTTGAAATGGGACCTTATCCATATAGTATTTTAATGGAGAGAAGATCACATTCCCTGTGAAATTTAAAGCGCCAATGTAACGAGAGGTCACAGCTGAGCCAGAAACATATTGCGATGGCGAAAACGTCGCTTTGATTTCAGCAGGACGATCGCCAACGTAAAGAATATCTGATTTAGAGTACAACTCTGTGCCGTTGTTTTTTAATACGGATCTGTAAAATAAAAAGTTAATACCCTCAGTTTCATGCGAGGGCTCTGTATCAGAATATAAACCAATAGCGTGAGCAAAATCCATTCGTGATGAAATCGCCATAGATGCATGGATTTGGTAATCAGTTAAGCTGTCCATGACAACAAGACGATCACTGGCCAAGTCTTTATCAGAACACTGTCCAACATAAAGATTGCAAGTTGTTTTGATCGAGTAAACACCTTCATATAAAGGGTGTAAGTAACTGATACGAGCGCTTAATAAATCAAGAACGACTTGTGCTTCGCGCAGGATATAATCTTCGTCATTGATTTCCTGGCTAAATTCAGCAGCTCTTTGCACATAATCATAAACTTCATAAACTGTATTTATTTGAAATATCAGTTGGACCTGGTTTCTCCAGCGATACAAAGCAGCGTAACGAACACGTTGTTGGCTATCGCGAGTCAATTCTGCCATGGAAGCAGATTCAATATATGTATTTGTGAATTCAGTTTTTTGAAAATCTGCATAAGTTAATAGGTTCTGTCCAATCTGACGAACGTCCGCAGCCCATTTGATTGTAATCTTGGGGTCATTTAGGTCTTTAGATAATTTGTAAGCTTGAGCACCGAAGACATTTAAGTTTCGTAAAACATCAGCTGATTTTGAATTTAAATTTGTTTGGTATAAATCAGAATAGAACGCAGAACGCTCATCAGCTGATTTTGATTTTAGATCTTGAATAGTTGTTGCGATATCACAAACAGGTACATGGCAATCTGCCAATGTTGTCTGAGATATAACGAATGTCGCAAATAATAAAATAACAGGCTTAAAAAATCTTAGCATAATCGCTCTCCTTGCATATTATCGATGTAAGAATCAGACAATTTGCAAAGTGCGAAGTCAACATTTCTTACCCTGTTAGCACCGCACAATTAGTTATTTTGTTTAAGGGGGTGCGAAATGACTGTGCTAGCCGTATTTTTTCGGTTTTCCCTAATTGGGACAAGATCAATTCTTAGTAACGAATATTTGCGTGTATTAGATCTAGGTGAGCCACATTTGATAGCCTTGTTGTGAAATCTTTTTTATTTGATGTGAGATCAAGTCTGGAGGAGAAACCATAGCAGATTTACAGCAACGACGAACAGCACTGAGATCTCTTTTTAAATTGGTTCACGCAGCAGGGCTATATAATGAGGGTAAGTCGACGATTTACATCAAACACTTCGATTTCAGAGGCGATTTTATTAATTATTAAGTCAATATTTTGTCTGTCCATATTTTAATGATTACAGACTAAATTAATTTTTCAATGAGAGGCAGGTGGATGATTTACAAACAACACTATGAATCTGGTGCTGATGATTTAATTAAAAAAATAAATAACGCAACCGGAAGAATTTCTCAACAGTCTGTTAGTCATTGTGTGATAAAGTTGAATTGTAAAGTATTTCGAAAAATATCTTGCCATCGGTTTTGAACAATCAGAATTCTTTTAAACAAGTAAATCCAACTCAGTATAACGAAATAAAATCAAAAATAATTTTACACACTGCTATGGCTTGATAGGGCCTTTTCCGCACTTCTGCGTATGTCGTTCTATCTTTCTAAAAAAGTCATTTTTAAAACATGTGTTATATCTAATCTGTATTTAGTCGATCGACAGTTCGATTGATTAAATAATGTAAAAATATAAAACAGAAGAGGGAATTTATGGAATTTTCGTCAGGCATGTTAATAGAGACAATGAAAGAATGCTCAAGCACGAATGCAAATATGAATACGAACGCGAATACGAATGTAAATTCGAAAGTAATTACGAATACGAATTTGTATTCAAATGTAAACGCGAATATGAATATGAATATGAATATGAATATGAACGTAATCGCAAACGCAAATGAACTGCGCAAATTAAAAAACTCTGAGCTCGATTTTCGAATCAAATCCTTAGCTCGGCAAGAGCGAGAACTGCTAACTCAAGTCCTTCACGTCATTAAAGAAATCGACAACCGCAGACTGTATCTTGAAATGGGTTACAGCAGTTTATTTGCATACCTATCAGAGTCAGTTGGTTATTCGCCGGCCAGTGCACAACGACGGATCGATGCGGCCAGACTGTTAAATGAAATCCCATCATTGTCAGAAAAAATTGAAAGCGGAGAAATTCATCTGACTCAAGTCTGTATGATTCAAAAGGCGGCTCGTGAAATCAAACGCACAAGGCAAATAAATGTTTCCACTGATGACAAAATAGATTTGCTGTCATCGTTATCTGGAAAGAATCAACGAGACACCGAAAAACAAGTGGCACAGTATTTTGATATGCCAGTACTGCAAAAAACGATAGAAAAAACACAAGCTGACGACAGTGTCCGATTGGAAATAACCCTTACAAAAAGTCAGTACGAAAAATTAAAACAAGCTCAATCCTTGGTGTCGCATGCCGTGCCAAGCAATCAGATCACTGATTTTATCGAATACGTAAGCGATAAAGTGATCAAACAAAAAACGGGTCCAAAAAACGAAACGATACTCGGCGCATCATCCGCAGCGGTAGTGACTTGCAAGGATTTACGAAATTCTAAGACGGAAATAAATTTAACAACACTGGTTGATTCAACTCATCAGACAAATTCTATGCCCAACATACCCAAAGGATTCTCGAGCAAAATCAAAAAGGAAATATTATCACGCCATTCTTCTTGTCAGTATCGTGATCCGAAAACTCATAAATTATGTGGCAGCAATTGGTTTTTACAAGTCGATCACAAGCATAGCCTGTGGGCTGGTGGGAATAATCAATTGGAAAATGCTAATGTGCTTTGCTCTCGGCATAATAATTTAAAATACCGTCGAGAGGCTCATTTAAAATAACTAGGTGCATTTTATGATCTTAATTACCTTTTCAAGAAGAAATGAAGATAGAAGAAAAGATAGTGATGTAGCCCCAGTTTAGTGGAATCGAAATTACCAGACAGCAAAGTTGTTTAAATTCATACTCTTCTGGTGTCATGTAATATCTAGAATTGCCCACTGAGGCCGATTTTATTGAAATTCTATGTCATCAAAACTTCATCGTTATTAATAGTTAGATGAGTGGAGTTAATAGGTTTGAGTTGACTATCTTCAGTGTTGTCATTTCTAGAACGGGAGTTTTTTTACAGAGTATTAATAGTATGATTGGATGATTGGTTTCTTTTTTGTATCCAATAATTCTTTCGCTCTATTCATCATTTGATTTTCAAAGTCTTCAATGGATTCAGTAACTCTATTTTGCTGTTATGTGCCGTACTTTCTTTCTTATGTATTTCCGCTACTCCCTCCAATCTCAAATCTCCAGTCAAAAGTCCTAAGATCTAGGTCTATATTCGCAATCGATTTGTCTGTTTTCAAACAGTCTAGATCCACAACCATCAAGTTTTATATTGAGACGCCGAAAAGTAATGCGACGAGGAGTTTATATGAAATTATTGATGTCATGGACTATTTCTTTTTTATTGTCGGTACAACCTGCGATGGTTTGGGCTGGAACTAAAACAGTTTCTCATCGTAGCGAAATAAATAATGAGATCAAAAATTATTTAAATAAAACCGGGCTCACTCGCAAATCAATGAGTGTGCAAGAGTTTTATAACAACAACAAAGATCTCTTTGACGATGCGGAACGCGCAAGTCTTGAAAAAATGGTAAAAGAGAACGGCAATGTGCAAATTCCAAAAATGGATGTGACCACGGTCAAAAATAAAGCCGGAGAAGAAGTTTATCAATTGCAAGCGGTAGCCGATGGACAATCAACCAGCATCACATTATTCGGCGATCAAGAAGAGTTCGCTCGAGTCAATGGTGTAGGAATTTCTGTTAAAGAGGGACTTTCAGTCGAAAAAACAATGGCCAAACTGGGCACACCAAAAGAAGCTATGGATTATTACTTCCGTGGTCCAGCTTCGGTTGATGGCAATGCTAAAAAAAGTAAATCTCGCAAACCATCTAACGCTGGTAAATTATTGTCTGCAGAACAAGTCATGAAAATGAATTTGGAACAGAAACAAAAATATTTTAAACAGCTACGTCAATTGATGGAATCGGTTGAGTCCGTACAAAATGCATTCAACGAATCCCCACGTGGCGCAAGTCTACAAAATGATTTTTTCCAACACGTCGCAGGACTGATGTTGGGAGATCAAGCGTTGGCTGATGAATCGGGTGCTGACTCAGTGTCAAATGATAAAGCATGTATTATTGCTGGCAATATTTCCAGCCAAGGCGTTCGCCCAAATGGCAAACGATTGACTTGTGGACGCGATGATAAAGGAGAGCTTCTTGGTGATATTACGTGTGCCGAAAATAAAACTCACAATGTGTTAGTACAATGTAATCACGCGCTTTACGGATCAGATGCTCCCTGCGTAGCAGCGGGCTCGACTTCAACACAACAATGTAATGAAAAAACAAAAAACAAACCTTTAAATTTTAATGACTATAAAGCATACAGTGAATTCAAAGTCGGTGCTGATGCTGTGATAGAATCTGCTAAAGGCGCTTGCGGTGAAAAATTTGATGGCAGCGGCACTGTTAGTAAATTTATACCAGGTATGAATACCGATCAAAAAAATGCGTGCATGGCACTTTCTAAAAGAGTGGCTATTCTAAATGGTCTTTGCCCCGCTGATTCCAAAGAGACCTGGTGTAAAGCTCCAGCTCAGCCAACAACTCCTGCTCAGCCTGTGACACCAACGCCTGCAGCCGGGACATCAGGAAGTTTGCCAAAATGTGAAGACCTAGAAAATGAACCTGGTTATTTAAAGGATGGCTCTGTTGAAACTGACAAATGTAAAGATGAAACAAATTCAGTTCGAGTTGAGAAAAAGAAATGTGACCGAAAAGGTTCAGCTGATGAAGTGTCTATGTGCTCATGTCAAAAGACAGATCAACAGTTAAACACCAGTCGCAGCAGTGGTTATATTTGTCAGGATAAAGCTCCAGCCTCTACAGTGAGAGGCATGACGATGAGCACTGAGCCAGAGAAGAAGAAAAAAGGTTTCTGGTCCAAAACCAAAGGTGTATTCTCAAGCGTAGGCAGCTGGTTTGGTAATCATAAAAAGTTTTTTATCAATCTTGGTATTGGCCTAGCGGTAACTGGTCTGGTTTATAAACTTGCGAAAAAATCTACCAAAGCCTATTACAACAATTTAGATCCTGTTACGCCAGTGGCACCGATCACGGTACCGACAGTTCCACCGGCTCGTGAGGGTGCAAATTAACAGTGATTGAGAATACTCATTCCGAAATTAAACCCGGGATCAAACCATACTTTGATCCCGAGATTTCTCCGAACGGCGAGATCGCTCCGACAAATTCAAATGCCAATATAAAAAACCGAATTGATCGCAATATCAATAAAACAAAAATTGATTACCTCAGGCAAGATTTGTCTTGGATTGAACATCTCTCTAAAACTTTTCACAATAACAGTTTTCATCGTGGTCCCGTGCGTAGATCCGCACGTGTTACAGTCTTGTGGTCAATGACCGCTGCGATGATAGATGGTCTGGTTCTATTTGCAGGCGCTTGTTTTTTGCTGCTCAGTTTTTGTGTGGCATTTCATTTAAACAGCAAACAAATCATTTTAGATATTAAACAGCTAGAACATTTTGCTCAACAGTTGTTAAGCTTGTCCGTTTCACATCAATCTTGGATTGATGTTCAAGAAAATCCTTTGAGTGGATTTTTTATGTTGATGCCGACGATGATTTTTTTCTACCTCAGTTTCACGCGAATTTATTTAGGCTTCAGTCTGGGCGAGTGGGCTTGTTATCTTCGCATGGGAAGTGTTAATCAAAGATCAAACCCCCAATATTCGTGGTGGGTGGTTCGTCGCACTCTGTTGATTTGTTTTTCAGGATTTGTTTTTTTACCAATCATGTCAGCTATTCTAGGTCAGGACCTAGCCGGATTTATCTCTGGCCTATGCATCACCAACAAGCCGCCAACGGCTTAGGATTTAAGATACTTTTTTTAAATCAATACTATAATTTAAGCGAGCTTGTCGTAAGATATCTTGCAGTGAAAGTTTAATAAGAGTTGTCTCGGGGACTTTTAATAACTTGGCAAATTTAGCCGCTCGCTCGGTGCTCAATAATTTACGTCCTTTTTCGATGTCACAGAGATTGGCCCTAGAAATTTTTAATTTTTTAGCGAAATCAGTTTGAGAAATACCTTCAGTTTCACGAAAAGACTTGATAAAAAGACCGACAGTCATCGGTCCAAATTTTTCAGATAAAGATTCAATGCCAAAATATTGTTGTTTAGGACTCATGTTTGTTTACGAAGCCTTTTTAATCGGAGTCAAAGTTAATTTGAAACCCATCGTTTTCAAAATGGAAGCCAAAGTATCAATCGTAGGGTTTCCTTTTTCACCGAGGGCTTTGTAAATCGCCGCCGTGGAAATTCCTGCTTCTTTGGCGATGTCCTCCATGGACATATCAAAGGCTTGGGAGACCCTACGAAGTGAAAGTAAGAAAGCAGGGGGGAAATCCGCATTTTCTTCCAAAGAAGTTTTGAGATATTCAAAAGCCTCTTTTTTGTTTTTTTTCAATCGCTCCATCATCCAGTCATCATATTTAACGGATGGCTTTGATGAAGATTTAGACTTTACTTGTTTTTTAGTTGTCGTTTTTTTACTCATCGTTTTTCCAATCATTTAAATATAATTTTGCTTTTTCAATATCTTTACTTTGCGTTCGTTTATCGCCACCCACTAAGAGCAGTAAAATCTTTTTCCCCTGAATAGAGAAATAAACCCTAAAGCCTGGACCATAATCAATCCGAAATTCAAAGACATCATCACCAAGTCCCTTGATGTCGCCTAAATTCCCAAAAACCGCTCGATCAATCCGAGCCTGAATGATTTGCTTAGTCTTTGTATCTTTCAAAGATGTCAGCCACTTTTCAAAAGGGGCTTTTCCATTGTGTGGTTTGTAGACGTTTAATTCGTAAATCATTCTTTTTCTACTTTAGTAGAAAATATTAAAAAAGTCCAGAAATACTTATTTTTCTCAGAATTTTACGCGAACCCAAGGTTTGGGAACATAAGAATTCAGGCAATTTGCACCTGACTGCATTCTTACTGCAGTTACAATGCAGTCATATACAAATTATTAACAGATAGTTGAATAAGCACATTAAAGATTGGCTTTCGCAGAGAATAGTTTTCATAAGTGGACCTCGGCAGGTCGGCAAAAACCTATTCATCACCAACAAGCCGCCAACGGCTTAGGATTTCGAAATGTTCAGTCATTGGAAACTGATCGACAATCGAGATCTCTAACAACTGATAACCCATCTCAATTAATTTTTTAGCATCCAATGAAAATGAATCTAAAAAACACGACATATAAACAAAATCTTTGGGCCTTTGATTTTTATCGATGGCCATTAACGGAGTTAAAAAGTCTTTCAATCCAGAGCGGGGAGGATTCACCAAAACCCCTTGGTATTGAGCAAAATCCAATTTGTGATTTTTTTGAAAATCACCAGTTATCACATGAATCGAATCAGAAAAATCACAACCTTCAAGTTTTACTTGAGCTTTATTTGCCTCTAAAGCCATTGCCGCCAATGGCTCAAGCTCGACCGCATCAACATGCCGGCCACCACAGCCAGCCAATGCAAAAGTCAAATTGCCAGAACCTGCGCCGAACTCTAACCATTTTTTTGCAGTGGTATTTGAAAAAAATCTTTCTAGCTCTGCAATGATGGCTTTGTTTGCAAGACTTCCGGCTTGTGAAAAACTGCCGACACAGGATTGCAAATAAATAGCTTGGTTTTGCACCCATGTTTTTGTCCACGGTAAAAACACTGGATCTTTTAGCTTTAACTGTCCGTTGTTATCTATCTGTAAGGATTTTCTTTTTTGTCCGATCTCGATAAAAAAACCGCTCTCTAATAATTGCAATAAACTTGTTTTTTCATCCAATAACAATTTGATATCAGTGTTAGCAAAATCCAACCAAATACCAGCGAACACCCCGGCGAACTTCCCAGTTAAACCAGTTAAATGACCTGTTGAAAGACCATCCCGAAAGCCAGTCAAGACGGGGACTTCCGCAGCGGCATTAAATGGCATCATTCGCAAACGCAAGGATCCTTTATGTTGTATCGGCAAAGGTTTGTTATCTAAAATCTTTTTTAACAAATCAAAAGCAGTTTTTAATTCAGAACTCATCATCTCGCATTGCTCGACAGCAAACAGCTCAACAAATGATTTTTCGGACTCTTTAACTTCAGCAACAACTTGTCCAGTAGGCCCAGAATTTTCGCTAACCAAATTAGCTGATGTATTTAAATTTTCTCTGTTCGTATTTTTTTTCTGATAAAATCCCAAACCTATCTTTGCATCGTAAATCATATCGACGCGATCGCGAATTTTACTTTGGCCAATTGAAACATAACGAATATCTTGAGCTTGTGTAATATTCATCAATTGAAATAGCTCTTTTCCTAGACCTGAAAAAAGCTTATTTTGTTTGAACAATGCTTGCTCCGACAAAGAAAAATCAGCTGATAAATCAGCAGACCAATCCAAACGCGTACAAGATCCACAGATATTTTGATGTCGACACGAAAAACCCATATTACCAACCTTTAAAATCACTCATGCAGGTAAGGCCTGCACTTCCCTTCTTAACTGGACTAGACTTGGGGCTTTGACAACAATGAAATAAGTCGACAAGGAATTTAAATGTCCCGAACCCACACAAAGAACTTCAATTTGGCTGGGATTTTTCTGCAAATTTTGAACGTATTTTCTGCTGATCTCTTCAATTTCATACATGGGCACAAAGGTTTTTAGTATTGCAAATTCCGGTGGCGAAATGACTGTTATATGAGCTTCACCGCGGTTTAAAAGTTCTGTGTTTAAATGTTTCTCAAGTTTCATTCGAATCGGGAAAATGGAACTGTAATCTAGGTCCAAGGATAAATAATCAGAATGAGACGAAATTGGCGTAGAAGCGATCTTTACAAGTTTAGTAGATGTTTTATTAGGGTTTAAAACAGAAGAGTTCTGACAGGCCATTGAGATCATTAAAACAACGATCGAAAGAGTGAGCAGGACCCAGACTGATTTCGTAAACGTATTTATCATAAAAATAAGCTAGCTCCATGAAATCAGTGGACGAATAACCAGTAAGAAACGCCAAAAAACATCCTTCTGATAAGTTATATTATGTTACCATAAGCATATGCTCTATACTGAGAGTCTAGGCAGTCAGAGTAAAAAGATTCCCGACGGTTTTGATATTAGCTGACTTTAGATTTAGGCTCGGAATAGCAGAAAGAATAGCCGAAGGTAAATCGCCATTCTCTTCGAAATTGGCCTTGATGTATTCAAGCTGAGCATCGTCATCCCCTCGGAGATCTTCAATTAAACTTTCTCTATAGGAATTGCCGGCTTTATTCACTTTTTTCATCTAGAGTTCTCCCTGTATAATCAACCCAGTATTCAATTCTAATACGCCAAACGCATTCGCAAAATCTTTTTCCCACAGTAATAATCAATCGCAGGCGCTCCATCTTTTGTTCTGGTTAAATTCGATAATGAACGGCAACCCATTTCAGTTTTAAAACGCAATTTCGCTGGCGAAATCATTTCAAGCAAATTGTTTTGCTCATCACGAACGGCAGCTTTGAATTTGATTCCCCGACTCATTCCAAGATTTTCAACAGAATAAACTGCTGGAATTAATCTTTGTGGTTTTAACGAGTCCTGCAAAACCACAGGAAACCTGGTCGCAGTAAATGCTAAATCATCATAAAAAGTATAACGTTCAAGACTGGTAGTCAGCGTTTGATTGCGACTGATGTCATGGTACTGCAATTCAGAATTGGTCAGCACGAACGCGCCATAACCTTCTGATCCCGAATAAGAACCACGAACTAACAAAGCTGCATCGACAATACCTCGCGAAGGTTTTAAATAAGCGTTATACAAACCTGGACCGTCTTTGGTGCGAGAAAATATAGTTAATCTTTGCGAGCGATTCGGTCCTTTTGCATACCAAAATGTTGCTTTGCCTGTGACATCAAAAGACAAATCTAAATTCATAGATTCGGCCATTGGCAATCTAAACAAGTTACGATAATTGCTGCTGTCCATTGGTAATAATTGAAGATTGCGGACTTGGCCTTGGCTAAAATCAGCAATGGCAAAATCAGAAATATCAGATGGTTTTAGCTCTGTACCGTGGTTTTTCATTAACAACAGGGGCACAATTCCTTGCATAGTTTGCTCAAGAGTAGCTTGCAAGGTCCCGGCAATTCTATATTCTTGGTCTTTCTCATTAAGTTTATCTGTAAGCTTGTCTGTGAACTTATCAATACTGCTGAGTTCATTTTTTTCTGTAAAATAATACAGTCTAAACTTAATATCTTCGCGCTCTAAAGATCCATTTGGATTTTGCCAATCACCAAGAGCTGTGTGAATTATTTTTGTTGGTTTTCCATTAGCATACCAAGCCGGAGTTAAAGAACTCTCCCCGCGCATCCACACCAATTGTCCAGGTGCAGGCAAAATAACATTCTCATTGGCAACCTCTTGCTGTTTCACAATGTTCATGTTGGCATCTGTATAATAGATCAATAATTTAGAATAAGTCGGAGGTGCGGAAAAGTCTTCAGGGTCCTGATGTAACCTTGCGATTGCAATCACGTAACCTGATTCTTTGCGCGAAAAATCCCACGGCATTCTGGCAATCAGCAATTCACGTGAGGCCTCATTGTCTTCGGCTAAATCAACAGTTAATGGTTTGTTGGCATTCGCTAAATGATACTGACCATCGCTGGCTTGTTTGAATAAATAATACGAACGCACACCTTCTTTATCAGCAATGGCTACGTAATCTGTAGCTGTCGATTGATCTTTATTTTTATCAACAGAAACCAGATTTGCTCCTTCGGGGATGGCATCCGCTAAAGGCAGTATTTCCATTCCAGGAGAGCTAAACTGTGGCCCAACAGGTACGACGATCTCGCTTTCTAAAACATATTTCTGCACTCGCTCAGGAGTTTTAACGTTTACGACAATCGACAATTCGCTTGGGATTTTGGATTGAGCTGGAATTTTATTGTCGACGATTTTCATTTTCACAACCAAATGTCTGGTCTGGCCCATTTTCCAATTCAAATCATTTTCAGAAAAATTCATCGAGATGATCACTGGTCTGATTGATTTTTTATTTGGTTTCAAAAAAGATCCGCTGATTGAAACACTGCTTGAATCAATATCTTGCCAGAAATTTTTAAAACTAAAGGTGGCCGTCAGCTCATCAGATTTTCGATCCCAAATGATTTCTTGTATTTCTTTATTGTCTGGTAAAATCAATGCTTGTGATTTTACGTTTAATGAATTTTCTAAATCCACTCGGCCAGATAAGATCCATTTTTGTTCTACATTGTTACGAACGTCAGCATTGGAATCTTTATCTGTTTGCAAATTATTGATAGCACCATATTGAATCGGCAATTTGCTTTTCAAAGCGCTGGCACCCAAAATTAAACGCGGGTAAATCTCATTGGCAGGAACTCCTTGAGCCAGCATTTCACCAACGATAGCGGCAACAAAAGGTGTTGCTTGCGAAGTTCCACTTAAATACTCGTAACCAAACTTGTTCTTAAAACGAACTGGTAAAATATCCATCGGCCAAGTCGATAAAATATTCGTTCCAGGGGCTGCAACATCAACACCGCTGCCATAATTAGAAAAATGTGACAATGACCCATCTGGACCATGCGAGCCCACACAAATCACACCAGGATAAACACAGGGACGTAATAAACTTCTGGTCGAGTCATTTCCTGCCGCTGCGATAACAATGATTCCTCGGCGTTGAGCTTCGGCAATAGCTTGTCTTAAATATTCTGAATCCACAGCCTGTGGCCAGCCTAAAGAAAAAGTAATAACTTGTGCTCCAGAGTTGATGGCATAGATCACTCCACGCGCAACAAAATCACCAAGACTGGCGGTTGCCGAACCGTGCTCAATTGGCGAAAGATCAAAAGGAATTGGAGCATTTGGATCGATCACAGCATCAAACAATGAAGGTGGCATAATTTGCAGATTTAAAGCACTTGGATTTGAATCAGATGAAACTGCATTTGAATTTATATTTGCGCCAGCTAGCGCTTCAGTTGGTAATAAAGCCTGTGGGATCTGAAATTCTGAATTTAAATTCAAATTGGAAACAGGCAAATCTGTTGGTAAATTCACACTCAGTGGTTTGATCGGTTCAGTTGGATTCGCCGACAAAACCTGCACTGGTAATATTTCAACATTTGAACTGGCACCAGCAACACCAATTTTATTATTTCTTTGTGCCGCAATAATTCCAGCAACATGAGTCCCGTGCCCCATGCTATCAAAAAAATCTGGCTGGCCCATGATACCAATATTATTTACCTGACCTGTGGTCGGCACACTCCAGCCTTCGCAATCCAGTGGGTAACCATTTTTATCCTGATCGACCTCGGGGTTGTTTAAATCAAACCATTTGGCTTCGCAAATCGCTCTGCCGGTTTGAACATCTGTATCTTTGGTATCCGCAACACATTTTAAAAATTTTTGTAAAGCTTTGCATTCAGATTCGTTGCGATGAATAGAGCCTTTTAAATCTTCATGACTGTGATCAATGCCAGTATCTAAAACCGCAATCAGGGTTTTCTTTTTAGCTTTTTTCAAATTCTCACTGCCACTACCGCCAGTAAGACCAATATCCTCGCCAGCTCGACCAGGAACTTGATACACAGTGGTCAAATCCAATTCAATATCTTGATTTTGTCCTCTGTTATGAAGCCCCCATTGTTCTTGCGAAAACGGATCATTACTAGATAAATTATTAGAAGCGTTTGACACCTGTGAAAAAGACAAACTCATCAGCAACAGGGCATTCGTTAACCAAAAATTAAACAATCCAATACGGTTCTTTATAGTGTTCATCATTGTGCACCTCCAAGAGTGCGATCCAACTCGAAAGATAAAATTCCTGTTTCTTTGGCCCAATAATTCACAAGCCCACTTGCAGATTCCAATTGTAGTTTGGTTTCTGGATCTCCATATGTATTTGGATAATAACCAAGATCGGCATCATTATCGCCGACACGAAAACCGCTGATCGGCATAACGAAAATATAATTTTGTTTTTCTAAAAATTTTAACAACATTGGTGTTGGGATGTTTTCATCAATAATCGCCAAGACCTTTGTCGCCCAGCGAGTTTGATCTATTTTGTTGTTTGGATATTCATAAGCCAGTTGGATCAATCGACGCATCCATCCGGTTAAACAAGCAAATTCGGTCCCTTTGAGTTCATCCACTCCTGTGAAATCATCATAACGTTCCGCTTTGCGGTTTTTTTCCATCTCGCAAATTTTCAGATAATTATCATAACCAATTTTTGCATCACCATTTCCAAAGACAGTTAATACATCACGGTAAAGCTGTTGGTCACTGGCATAACGAACTTGTTTAGAACAGATAGCTTTTGATTTTAACTTGTCGTTTTTGCAAATAATTTTTTGCATCATATTTTCCAAAACATTTCGTGCTCGGAAATTTTTGAAATTTGCATTATCAGCCCCTGGCTGCAACAACAGATCTCTGATTTTATCTAGACCGGATTGGAAAATGGAAACATTGGCGGTGATTCGATATAGATCCAAACGCTGCGTTGTCAAAAAGTCCTGTTCTTTGCTGATAAGGTAACTTTCAATCTCAGGAGATTCGTACATGGTTTTAATTTTATTTAACAAAGCAACAAACGCAGGTTTGCTCAGTCTCATACCAGCCCACACGTGTTGAATCATGGCCACAGAGCCCATCTGTGTGCGTTTCTCTGAAATATCACTTTCGGTGTTGACCGATTTCCACTCGGCACTGCCATAAAGCATATTGGCTGGATTTCCCCCACTCTGTGGAATAGATAAAGAAAATTTTGATTTTCGATCTGCCAAATAACCACTAAATAAATCAAGCCCAACCGTGACTCGATCACGCCCGATCAATGATCCGCTTTTGCTTCGAAACAAAGTAACGACTTCGTTTTTGCCATCAGCTTCTGGATGAGTTTCGCTTGGCGGGATAACAATGGTGACCTTGTGATCTTCATTGTAATTCGAAGCCGTCCAGGCCAAGAATTTGGCTTTTCGTTCAGACTCTTCAAGGATGTGTTTGATCACAAAATTTCTTTTCGCAAATATCGAATAGAAATTATCAGTCTCATTGCGTTTAAATAAAGGTACTAAACACTGACGCAATTTTTCTTTAAGCTCTTCCACCTTCTCAGGGCTCATCTTGCCATTCATGTCTCCGGTTCGGATGATGAATGCGTCAGTTTTAATATTGGAATTATTTTTCGCTGTTTTTAATTTCATCAATTTTAAATAAAAATTAGCATCCAAACTGGCATTTTTCTGGATGTCTTTCAATTCACGAATGTAAACATGCACGGCCGCATCCGAACCTGTACCTACTTTGTAAAAGCCAACTTGCGAGGTCGTTACTCGACTCAGGTCACTTTCCACACTCAGAGAATTGGCAAAATTAAAAGGTGCCAAGCCAAACAATGTATCAATACCAGCGGTCGCTTGCGCGTAAACAGTAAAACCAATCGAGGTCGTCACGGTGAATACTTCGCCCTCTCTCAGGCTGGTTAAAAATTCGTCGATTGTTTTTTTAACTTGTTCGTTGCCATCAGCGTCCTTGTATTTCATTTCTGTCGATTTTAAGATGTCGACCAAATGATCCATTTTGATTTGGACTTTCAGGGGAGCAATATACTGTTCTGTCCATTTTTCCCCATCTTTTCTTTTCAAGGCATCTTTGATGGAATCAATTGGATGAACATGTGTGTATTCACGATTTAAACTGAGCTGAGCGCCTGCCATTGGCAAATAATCCAGTCCATCCAATGCACGAAATCTTCCTAAATTTGCACCAACCGATACTGTGTCTACCAATTGCAAAGGTGCCGAACTGCCAGTGAATGTTCCCGTCGCCAGATAACGATTGGCGCCAATATTAAATCCTTGAGTGGTCCCGTTCCAGCCTTGAATTTTACGATAAATTGGCAGCTCGGGATGAGTCCTGATTTGATCTAAAATACTTTGTTGATATTTAGTCGTAAATTTTTTGTAGGCATCAGCTGCCGTCATTGTTTGTAATTTTTCATTCAAACGATCCAGCGCTGTTGATAAAACAGAAGAATTCACAACCAAATGTGCGATGTCTTTTATAAAACCTGGATAAAGCGGCGTCGGTACATCAGCATGAGTGAATCGCTGAGGGTAGCCAGCGATGTACTCTTGCATAACACGACCTTTGACCACCAGACCATCTTGCGAGGCGATATTAAGATCAGGCTCTGGAAAGGTCGGCTTCAAACCCACGCTGCGAAGAGCATCATTTAAACGATAATATAATTTGCCTAAAACCAAAGGTCTAATACTGTCAGGATAATTACTTTGTTCAACAATTGCGTGAATGTCTTCGGCTGTCAGTTTTTGAATGCGTTTTAAAATCCAGACCACGTCTTCAAAGCTTGTCGCTTGAAATGAATCCCCACGCCAGTAACGTAAATTAAGATAGCCCGAAGATATTTCGACAAAACGTGTGTCAAAACGGTTGATACTCTCAGATACATCAACCAACATATATGGAATCAGCAAGGCACGATAAGGCCGTTTACTTGAAAAATCCTCGATCAAAGAACCTTGAATTTGTGGGTCTGGGGCGCCTCCCCAGTTGACATCAAAATTGTTGGTGCTGACTTGTTCCAGTGTCGCGCAATTCACTATTAAATAATGTTTGCTGACATTGTCTTCGATGATTAAATGTTTTAAAAAAGAATCTGAAATATCTTCGATAATATTGTTTAAAAATTCTTTTTTCTTATCTTCATTATCAAAAGTGATTTTTAATTTTTTATAATAAGCTGGCATTGGCAAAAAATATCCAATACGACGAAGCAACGCTGCACGCATCATCATTGGTTGTGAGTATCTAGATATCGCCAAACGTAAATTGACATTTTGATTTTCATTGCTGCGAACAAAGATGGTGTCCGTGCCTGGCAATCCTTGTGTGGATTCAAAACCTTGAAAATGAACACCGACATCACCCTGCGGATAATTTTTCATCGATGCATCTTTCAAAGGATAATAATTATTCTGCCAAAATTTACCTTCAGCAGGTTCCAGTGTTGAAAGATCAAATCCATCTTCAGCCATTTTCGTAGCGATATCAGAATCTAACAACTCACCATTATATCTAAGTTCATCAGCTGCATGTTTAACCGAATGAGTGCGATTTGGAAGAGGGATTGAAACCACTCGCGTGGCCAATGAACCATCAGTTTCACTGTCCCCTTTTTGGGTTTGAGCCAGACCTTTGGAAGAAATTAACAAAACAAGAAACAGGGGGATGGCCATAGATTGCTGTGGCAAAAGACTAGTCAAAGTGACAAAATACTGCGGCAACTGGTCATTGTTTTTGTTTAAAAACGCCATAAATTCTCCCTGACAGACATAAAATGCCTGACAGGTTATTTATAGCAATCACAGGGCCTGATTTCAGGAGAGCTGTAAAGCGGCCTCTTTCATGTCCCTAGTAAGTCTTTTAGTAGCTGCAACAGATAATGCTGGCAACTCTGCGGCCTTACCAAAGAAAACAAGATACTCTTTTATTTGAGCATCATGCTCAGCGAGTGCAGACAAAAACTTCAGAAGCTGGTCAACAGTAAATTTACTAATTTTATAATTAATAACCTCAGACATTCTTGATGGCGGCTCACCAACTAGCTTTGCAATATCCTTTGATTTCATTTTTTTGGAAATAGAAAATTGAACGAAATGCTTACAAAGGCCCAGCTTTACTACATCTTGAGCGGAGAGATTAGATTTGTCAGTAATATGGGTCAGACTTTTCTTATTCTTCAGAGCATTTTTTTCTAATTTTAAGATCTGTTCATTTGTATGTTTTCTCATATTACCATCCAGGAAAAAGAGTTACTGTATAAATTTCTTCCGACTTGTCGTAATCAGTTTCAAAAATCATAATAAACATTTTACTTTTAAAACGTCCAGGTATGGGACAATCAATCTTAACTTCGAATCTAGAAACCCTGCCTCTGAACCCTTTTGCAGCAAGGTATTCTCCATCTAACATCATCAAAAACTTTACAATATCGTTTATGGTGAAATTACTTCGTTTCTTTTCATTTAAGCTCTTCGTTTTTGAATTCAGACCATAGTTAATATGATCGATTTCAATAACTGCCTTATTAATTACGCTGCCATTAAAAATTATCTGTCTTTTAAGGGCTATTTCCTTAATTTGCCCTCTGCCTACTCCTGGACTTACTTTTTTCACTATAATACCTCTTTCGGAACAATCCTACCAAAATGTTACAAAATTATGTAATTCAAGTCATTTGTTATTAATTGATCCTCAAGTCGAATATAAACAGCCAGGCACTAGTTAGTATCAAAACAACACTTTGATTATACTAAAACAATTCGGCAGGGCCTGATTTCAGGTGGACCCTAATAGACCCATTCGCGGAAGCCTTTTTTCTTGGCTTCTTCAAACGATTCGGGGTCAATTTCATAAACGTTTGCGCGCCCGGTATTGGTACCGCAGGCTTGCATGTGCATCAAACCATCCATCTTGTTTTCAGCTTTGTAGATCTTAATACCCGCAAGCTCTTTTCGCATTTCAGCCGCTGGGGTGCCCGCTGCAATACCACATTGTTTGCTGCCATCGTATTTGAAAACCTTGATATGTTTTTGCGAATCTTGTGGCAGATCCGGAATGACTTCGGCAACTTTTGAATTCTCTTTTTCAATTTCTTTTTGTGCTCGACAATTGCCGCTGCTGCAGCCAACAAATGTCGCCGCCAACACCAGTATACTGAGAGAGAAAACAACCTTGTTCCGCCGAATATTCATAGACATAGTCATATTAAAATTTCCTTATCGTAAATAGGGAATTGCTTTGGGATAACCCCAACCAAAATGGACTGAATATAAATTCGCCTCATTAGAAATAAAATAAGCCGTGTCCGTGCTCGCATCGACAGTTGGTGGAGATAAGATGCCTTTGCCTGGATTAAAGAAAGACATCTCTTTACCATTTTTAGCATCTAATATTCTTAGACTTCCTTGGGATTCACCAAAAATCAAAAGACCTTTGTACAATGCCGGCGAGGTCGGCATGCTGTTTTTCAAAGTATAGGTCCAGATCATTTTTCCTGTTTCTTTTTCCAAAGAAATCATCTCACCAGTTGTTGATGCAAAATAAAGACGGTCTGTTGATGTCGTGATCGATCCGTACCCGCCCTTGTCAAATTTCCAAACCAACTCACCAGTGGCAGATCGTAAACAGTAAAACTGGTCATCATAACCCATGATATATAAAAATTCATTTTCCAGTAACGGATCTGAATCTAAATCGCGAAATTTTTTATTTTTGCTAAGATGTTTTTCCCATTTAACAGAACCATTACTGGCTAACAATGCGACCACTGCGCCATCACTAAATCCTGCGTACACAGTTCCTTGTTTAAATGCAGGTTTAGATCCCCCACGAATGGACAAGCTGGAAGAATCTTGACGAGAGTACAACCACAACTGTTTTCCGTTGGTTGCATCCAATGCATAAAGCGTATTATTGCCAGTCATGACATACAAAACACCTTCATTCAACAAAGGTTCTGACAGTGTTTCAATGCGCGTAGGAAATGTCCAAAGAACTTTTCCAGTGTTGGCATCAATAGAATAAAACTGGCCATCGCTAGCGCCAATAAATAAACGATCATTGATCAAACTGGCCGATGGTTCGGCACCATTTTCAATATTCAATTTCCAAATCAAAAGGCCAGTCTCTTTATTGTAAGCTCCGATGCCATCCAGGCCATTAGCTTGAATAACAGAATTTTTAAACAAGATAGGTTTCATACGATTGATTTTGCGGAAACCCAAATTGTCTTTATCGGTGGTTTGACGAACCCATAATTCTTGCGATTCAAAAACACGACGAGTGTTATATTGAGATTGCCATTTTTCAAACTGAGTACAGCCAGACAATAATAGACTTAAAACCAAACTGAAAAACAAACTTACTGATAAACCCAGAGATAAAACCAGAGCTGGAACTGTCGTTTTAAAGGTCTTTTGCATGCCGTACCCGCAATTTCTATATTACTGTTTGCTTGATTTCATCAGGCGCAAATATTTTTCAGCTGTTTTGCCAATGTTGCCATCTTTGTCATCCTGTTGAGCCGAGCTGTAAGCTTGTTCTGCTTTTGTGTAATCTTTTAGATTTTCAAAGCAAAGACCTTGTTTTAATTTAATTTCCCCGTGCAATGATTTCGCCGATGAATTAGCTAAAACCTTCTGCCAAGTCGTCAAAGCACTGTTGCAATCATTTTGATTAGCTTGAACTGTTCCCAATTGAGCGGCAACCATACCAGACAAAAGGTCATTGCTGTTATTAGCCAAAACTTTACCCAAAGTGACTTTGGCGTCGTCAGTTTTTTTGTATTGAACTTGTACACTAGACAAATTCAAAGCTGCTATTTTCGCAGCTTTTGAAGCTGGAGCTTTTTCAATTATTTTATTCAAATCTTGCGCTAAGCTACCATAATCTTTTTCAAAATCACCGCTAGCTTTGTTAGTCAAAGCTTCGGCAATGGCTTTTGCTTCGTCAGCTTTTTTAGAGGTTTTATTTTTGTCGTTTTTATCAACAGCAGCAGGTTTTGCTTTGGCAGCTTCTTCAGCTTGTTCAAATTTGGCTTTCTTTTCAGAAAAAGTTTTTTCAATTTTGTAATACTCAGACTGAATTTCGCCTTCTGCTTTATTATTGAAATATGATTTTGCTGAAATGGCAGCGCCGATCAACAAAAACACCCCACCAACAACGGCAACAGATTTAGAGTGTTGCAAGGTCCATTGAAAGCCCATTCTTAAATCTTTTTGAACAATATCAGTAGATTTGTCGTTGGACTTGTTTTTCTTCAGGGGAGATTGATGATTTTGAACTTCGCTCATAGGTGTAATCCTCGTTTGTTATCCGACTCTAAAAGACGCTGAGAACTGATTAGACGCAATCTTTTGTCGCCAGTCAACATACTAGCGGTTGGTGACCTCTTTCAAAGTTGTAAAATTACGGCTGGATTTACCTTGATGACGCTGTTTCAACTTGCCAATCGTGTTGATGCGCTCTTCAGCCAATCGATCCGCTGCGACATGAGTGCCCACATTGTCACGTTTTGCAATTTCAAAAACCTTTAAGCAGTTATCATAAACCTTGCGAGTTTTATCAAATGCTCTCTCATGAGAGTATCCTTCCAACTCGACAAATACATTCATCAAACCACCGGCATTGATCACATAATCAGGTGTGTAAAGAATGTTCAGCTCACGCAATTGATTGCCATGACGAGCTTCTGCCAATTGATTGTTGGCTCCTCCAGCGATGACTTTGCATTTTAATTTACCAATGGTTTGATCATTGACGATGGCACCCATTGCACACGGAGCAAGAATATCACAGTCTGCAAATAAAATTTGATCAGGGGCCACAGCTGTGACCTTGTATTGATCAACATGAGCTTTTACTTTGTCAGAATCGATATCTGAAACGATCACTTGTGCGCCTTGCTCGATCAAATATTTTACCAAATTTGTGCCGACATTGCCTAGACCTTGAACAGCAACACGCATGCCTCTGATATCATCAGTGCCTAACTGCCATTTCGCAGCGGCCTTTAAACCCATCAACACACCGTGCGCGGTGTAAGGCGATGGATCACCTGAACCACCAAAATCTTTTGGAATACCAGTCACAAAGGGCGTTTCCATAAAGATATATTCCATGTCATTCACACTGGTGCCGACATCTTCTGCTGTAATATATTTTCCGTTTAATGAATTTACGAACTGACCAAAAGCTCTGAACAGACCTTCTGTTTTTTGTGTTTTAGAATCACCGATAATAACTGCTTTACCACCACCAAGATTTAAACCTGCGGCTGCAGCTTTGTAAGTCATACCTTTTGATAGACGAAGAACATCAACCAAAGCATCATCTTCGCTTTGATAATTCCACATTCTGGTTCCACCCAAAGCTGGCCCCAAAGATGTATTATGAATGGCGATGATCGCTTTCAAACCAACACTGGGATCATGACAAAAAACAACTTCTTCATGTTCACCGTGTTTTGATATGACTTCAAATGTTCCCACAAAAAACCTCCGCTGATGGAATGAATTGGTTAACGATAAGATCTTTAGAAAACTCTCTAAAAAACTTTTCGTTAATCAACTAGAGTGATTACTTAATTCGAACCAGCAGAGTATTTTCTTTGAAGAATAGAAAGGCAAGAAAGACAATCAAGGGATGGTTAATTTGACTTGCAGCACTATTGCGATCTGCTATTTCTTAAGCAAAGTGATTTTAACATCAGTCACAAAAATCGCCGTCTGTCGAAGTTCCAACTGTTGGCAATGCAGAGGCGCCAATGCCATCGGTTAATTGAAAAGTGCTTCCGGCAGAAACAAGTCCTTGCCAATTTAGAGAGCCAGTACGACAAACTTTTGAATCGCCAGTCAAAGAAACGCCAGGGCTTCCCAAATTATGTTTACCCCAATACCAAGATGATGCAGTTGGTACACTGTAAGGTTCTGTCATGAAAGAGGTTGCAGCCCCCGACCCAGCCCTAATAATGTGAGTTCTTGTGGTAATTAAATTAGGATTTCCAACAGTTGCTGTTGTGACATATGCCGACGAGGAAATCAGCGGAGCGTCACTCATCATTTTAAGTTTTGAATCAATCAATGAAATTCTCGGTGGAGTCGTTGCAGAAGTAACATCTAAATAAAACATTTGCGCCACAGAGGCAGTCTGCACAAAACTATTTTTCAGTTGAAGATGATCGTTTTCTTTTAGCAAAAAGGTACGATTGGTTGAGCCCGCCTGTGCAATTTTCAAGTTATTAAATTCCATAGAATTAATACTCCCAGCAGTCCGACTTAAAAAACCACCTAAGCCAGTGGCTGACGAGACGTCTAAGGAAAATGTATTCGTAAATCCCAACGAAATAGCATACGCAGTTGCATTGTTAATCGTGAAATCAAAATTATTTGCATAAGTGATTGAAGCTACCGCAGATGATTCAAAAGCAAAACAGTTTGCACAAGCTGCTTGAATATTAAAATCCATATTTTTAAGAGATATAAAAGAAGAACCAACCCGTTTAAAGGCACTATTGTTTGCTGCAGAAAGCGTAACCGAAACGCCATCCACTGTTAAAAAGTGATTGCCAAGATTTGTGTAGATTAAACCGGTTCCAG
>CAZMVK010000040.1:0-23126 GCA_964569545.1 uncultured Bdellovibrio sp. | reverse complement strand
AGAAATTAAAAGCGCTTGAGTATAAGGATCCAAAATATCTTTCAACGCTGTGCGACCCAAAATACGATCACTTAGCGGCTGAATAATTTCTCCCCCTTCATACAGAGGCATTACTTCCAAACCATCATCAGTTCCACACGTATGCTCAGAAACGATAACATCTTGAGCAACATCAACCAAACGACGAGTTAAGTATCCAGAATTGGCAGTTTTTAATGCTGTATCAGCAAGACCCTTACGAGCACCGTGAGTAGAAATAAAGTACTGCAATACTGTCAAACCTTCACGAAAGTTTGATGTAATTGGAGTCTCAATAATTTCACCTGATGGCTTTGCCATCAACCCACGCATTCCACCTAATTGACGAATCTGAGCCGCAGAACCCCGAGCTCCAGAATCTGCCATAATAAAAATTGGATTGAAAGAAGGGCCAACAATCTCTTTACCATCGACAACAAATTTTTGCTTCTCGATTTGACCCATCATTTCTTTAGCAACTTTATCCGCTGTTTGAGCCCAAATATCTACAACCTTATTGTAGCGCTCACCATCGGTAATCAAACCTTCATCATACTGTTGTTGAATTTCAGAGACTTGTCTTTCCGCATCTGCAATATGAGTAGCTTTAGCTGCTGGAATAACCATGTCATCGATTCCGATAGCAATACCAGCCTGAGTCGAATATTTAAATCCCAACTCCATAATTTTATCTGCTAAAATACAAGTCGCCTTTGCACCAGCAAGACGGAATGTCTTATCAATCAAAGCAGCAATTTGTTTTTTATTCATTAAAACATTTACATCAGAAAACGGAACTTCCTTAGGAACAACAGATGCCAATATAGATCTACCAACGGTAGTTTCCTGAAGCTTACCATTGATTCTAACCTTACAAGTCGCTTGCAAATCAATCGATCCGTGCTCGTAAGCGTACTCAGCCTCTCGTGTATTAGCGAAAATTTTATTAGCGCCTTTTGCTCCTAAACGATTTCTTGTCAACCAATACAAACCCAAGACAACGTCCTGAGATGGGTTAATTATCGGCTTACCATTCGCAGGAGAAAGAATGTTGTTCGTCGACATCATTAAAACTCGGGCTTCAACCTGAGCTTCAACAGATAGTGGAACGTGAACTGCCATCTGATCTCCGTCAAAGTCAGCATTGAATGCCGTACATACTAACGGATGTAACTGAATCGCTTTACCTTCGTGCAATACAGGCTCAAAAGCCTGAATGCCAAGCCTATGAAGGGTTGGAGCTCGATTCAAAAGCACTGGATGTTCTTTAACGACGTCAGAAAGAATATCCCAAACTTCTACTGTCTCTTGGTCAACTAAGCGTTTTGCTTGCTTGATCGTTGTTGCAAAACCTAGCTCTTCTAATTTGTTATAAACAAACGGCTTAAATAATTCTAAAGCCATTTTTTTAGGAAGACCACACTGGTGCAATTTGAGAGTTGGACCAACCGTGATAACCGAACGACCTGAGTAATCAACTCGCTTACCCAAAAGATTTTGGCGAAAACGACCTTGCTTACCCTTAAGCATGTCACTCAAAGATCTCAATGGGCGCTTATTAGGACCTGTAAATGTTTTACCGCGACGACCATTGTCTAACAATGCGTCAACAGCTTCCTGCAACATTCTCTTTTCATTACGAATTATAATGTCAGGCGCATTCAGCTCTTGAAGTCTTTTCAAACGATTATTTCTGTTGATAACGCGACGATAAAGATCGTTCAAATCAGACGTTGCAAAACGACCACCATCTAATGGAACCAACGGACGTAAATCTGGTGGCAACACAGGAAGAGCCTCAAGCATCATCCACTCTGTCTTGTTGATTGAGTTCTTAAATGCCTCAACAACTTTCAAACGTTTAGAAAGTTTTTTGATTTGAGCTTCAGATTTAGTCTCTTTAATATCCAGTCTCAATTTACGAGAAAGATACTCTGGGTCAATTTTTCTTAAAAGTTCTCGAACAGCTTCTCCACCCATACCCGCTTTAAAATTAGGACCAAACTCTTGCAAAGAAGATTGATATGCTTCTTCAGTAAGCACTTGCCCTTCTTCTAGAGTCGTCTCCAACGGATCAATAACAACATAGGCTTCACAATAAAGAACTTTTTCAACTTCTTTTAATGAAAGATTAAGTAGGTTACCAATACGTGACGGCAATGATCGCAAGAACCATATATGTGCAACTGGAGTAGCTAGTTCAATGTGGCCCAAACGCTCACGACGAACCTTACTTTGAGTTACTTCAACGCCGCACTTCTCACAAACTACACCGCGATATTTCATACGTTTGTATTTACCACACAAACATTCGTAGTCTTTGATTGGACCGAAAATTTTCGCACAGAAAAGCCCTTCACGTTCTGGCTTAAATGTACGGTAGTTAATTGTTTCAGGCTTCTTCACCTCACCGAACGACCAATCGCGAATCATCTCTGGCGATGCCAAAGAAACGCGAACAGCGTCGAATGAAAGTGGATCTTTTGGTTTGTCAAAAAAGTTTAACAAGTCTCTCAAGGGTCACCTCTTACTTGTTGAAATATTCATAAAAATTCACACATCACAAGCACACTAAAAATTAGTGCGCCTGACCTTCCCCATTACCATTTGTCATGCCGGCTACTGGCCCACCATGATTCTCTTGCCGTACAGAATCTTCTTCCATATCGTCAGTCAAAATATCAGACTCAATCAATTCCACATTCAATGCAAGTGATTGCAGCTCTTTCACCAACACGTTGAAAGATTCAGGCAATCCTGGCTCAAGAATATTTTCGCCTTTTACAATGCTTTCATACATTCGCGTACGACCAGCAACGTCATCTGATTTAACAGTCAAGAACTCTTGAAGTGAATAGGCCGCACCGTAAGCTTCAATTGCCCATACCTCCATCTCTCCTAGACGCTGACCACCGAACTGAGCTTTACCACCCAGCGGCTGTTGAGACACAAGCGAATATGGCCCAATTGAACGAGCGTGAATCTTTTCTTCAACCAAGTGGTGAAGCTTAAGCATGTACATGATACCAACCGTAACAGGATTTTGAAAAGGGATACCAGTTCTTCCGTCGAACAATACAGTCTTACCGGAAGACGGTAATTTTGCTTTCGCAAGCAACTCTTTAACATCCGTTTCACGAGCACCATCAAATACCGGAGTCCCTACGTGAACACCATTTTTCATTGATGTAACAATTTTCTTTAATGATTCAGGGTCAGCACTTGCCACTTTTGCTGAAATTTCCTTATCAGGAAAAATATCCAGAAGTTCCGATCTTGCAGCTTCTGCATTCCAGTTATCCAAATGCTCAGACAACTGTTTGCCAAGCTGATGAGCAGCCCAACCTAAGTGGACTTCCAAAACCTGACCAATGTTCATCCTTGACGGAACGCCCAGTGGATTTAGAACCATATCAACAGGAGTTCCATCAGCTAAATAAGGCATATCTTCAACAGGCAAAACCTTAGAAACAACACCCTTATTACCGTGACGACCGGCAAATTTATCCCCAACCTGAAGCTTACGCTTGATTGCGACATAAACTTTAACCATTTTAATAACGCCCGGAGGAAGCTCGTCGCCCTTACGTAAACGATCAATTTTTTCATTAAAGACCATTCGCACAGCATCTAACTGATTACGAGCACCATCTAATATTTTATTAACTTGGAACTCTAAATCTTGTTCTAATGGAATATACGCTAACAACTCAAACGGAATCGTTTCAAGATCAGCAGAAGTAATATCCTGACCTTTACTCAAAAGCTTCTGAGTTCCATCTTCACTCAACAAAACACCTACAGTCTTTTTATCAACTAAAATGTCTTTAAGTTTAGCAATAGCATTATTGCGTATAACGTTCTGTTCTACCGACAAATCTTTTTCAAGCTTACGCTTTTTTTCTTCGATAATAATTGCCAAGCGCTCATCACGATCAGCACCTTCACGAGAATAAATTTGAGCATCTATAACCGTTCCATAAACTCCAGATGGAGCACGTAACGATGTATCGCGAACATCACCAGCTTTTTCGCCGAAAATTGCTCTTAAAAGCTTCTCTTCAGGAGAAAGTTGGGTTTCACCCTTAGGAGTAACCTTACCTACCAAAATACAACCTGGCTTAACTTCAGCACCAATTCGGATAATACCAGAAGTATCTAAATCTTTTAATGCCTCTTCACCAACATTGGCGATATCACGAGTGATTTCTTCTTTACCAAGTTTGGTGTCACGAGCAACACATTCAAACTCTTCAATGTGGATAGAAGTGTAAGTATCTTCTTTTAACAAACGTTGAGAAATCAGAATAGAATCCTCAAAGTTGTAACCTTGCCAAGGAGTAAAGGCCACTAAGATATTTTGTCCAAGCGCCAACTCACCAAGCTCAGTAGATGGACCATCAGCAATGATGTCACCTTTAGAAACTCGGTCACCGTTTTTAACAATCGGCTTCTGATTAAAACAAGTATTCTGATTTGTACGTTGATACTTAGTTAAATTGTAAATATCAACGTTTGCACCAAGCTCTCCGCCCTTCGCCAAACGACGTACAACAATTCGAGATGCATCTACTTCCTCAACAACTCCGTCGTTCATTGTAACAACTGAAGTTCCTGAATCCCGAGCAACAAGCCTCTCAACACCCGTTCCCACCAATGGAGCTCTTGAGCGCAACAAAGGCACTGCTTGTCGCTGCATGTTCGACCCCATCAACGCACGATTGGCATCATCATGCTCCAAGAATGGAATTAACGAAGCTGCAATCGACACCAATTGCGACGGAGAAACGTCCATCAAAGAAATTTGATCTTTCGGAGTGACTTCATACTCACCGTCTACACGACATACTACCGCATCTTCTCTCACTACTTTTTGTCCAGATGCATCGCGAGGAGCTTGAGCAATTTTGTGTCCAGCCTCTTCTAAAGCTGACATGTAAGTAATGCTCGAAGAAATCTGAGCTGCGTCTACTTTACGATATGGTGTTTCGATGAATCCATAATGATTAATGCGAGCATAGGTAGCCAACGATGCGATAAGACCGATATTTGGCCCCTCTGGCGTTTCAATAGGACAAATACGACCATAGTGAGTCGGGTGAACGTCGCGAACTTCGAATCCCGCGCGATCACGAGTCAAACCACCGGGCCCCAATGCAGAAAGCCTTCTTTTGTGAGTAATTTCAGACAGTGGATTTGTTTGATCCATAAACTGAGATAACTGCGAAGATCCAAAAAATTCTTTTACTACTGCATTCACAGGTTTAGCATTAACTAAATCGTGAGGCATCATCGTCTCAACGTCTTGAAGGCTCATTCTTTCACGAATAGCTCTTTCCATACGAACAAGACCAATTCGGTATTGATTTTCTAACAATTCACCAACTGAACGAACACGACGATTACCCAAGTGATCGATATCATCAACAACACCACGACCATTTTTAAGATCGATTAGCGTCTTAACTGTCGATAAAATATCTTTATTAGTTAGTGTTCTGTGCTCAGGAGGGCACTCTTCCATTGGAATAGAAAATCTATGATTGATTTTAATACGACCAACTTCAGAAAGATCGTAAGTTTCAGGATCAAAAAACAATCTGTGGAAAAACGTAGTTGCAGCATCCAAAGTTGGCGGCTCGCCAGGGCGTAAATGTTGATAAATTTTCAACAAAGACTCTTCCTTGTTGCTTACCTTATCAACCAACAAAGTATTACGCAAATATGGCCCTACAGACAAACCATCAAAGAATATCATGTGGAATTTATCGATACCAGCTTCTAATGCCTTGACGATATCACCCTTAGTCAATTCAAAATTGGCATCTGCGATGATTTCACCTGTAGACTCATCGATCAAAGGTTTAGCTAAAATTTTGCCTTCAAGATCCTCAGGAGTAATTTCGATCTCTTTTAGCTCTAACTGCTGAACTTTCTTAACAACAGCACGCGTAATACGACGACCAGCCTTAACCAACACCTCTCCTGATTTAGGATCGATGATGTCAACTAATGCACGCTGACCAGCCAAACGCTCAATGTCCAGGTTTCTGAACATTTTTTTGCCTTTTACAACAACCTCGTCGAGGTCATAAAAAAACGCCAACAATTGCTCAGCAGAATAACCCAATGCTTTTAGTAAAATAGTTACTGGAAATTTTCTTCTTCTATCAATACGCACATGGATCAAATCTTTTTGATCAAATTCAAAATCCAACCACGAACCACGGTATGGAATTACACGTGCATTATAAATCAATTTACCTGAAGCGTTATTTTTACCACCATCGTGGTCAAAAAACACACCGGGAGAACGATGCAACTGAGAAACAACAACTCTCTCTGTACCATTAATGATAAATGAACCATTTGCTGTCATTAATGGAATTTCGCCAAGATAAACTTCTTGCTCTTTTACATCACGAATAGAACGAGCTTCGGTTTCTTCATCAACATCAAACACAATCAAGCGCAATGTTACTTTGATTGGAGCAGCGAAAGTCATTCCACGCTGACGACATTCGTCGACATCGTACTTCGCGGGCTCCAAAGTGTAAGAAACAAACTCAAGCGAAGCTGTATTATTAAAATCTGAAATCGGAAACACAGACTTAAATACACCATTCAAACCAACATCGCCGCGGCGATCTGCATCAACGTCTTTTTGCAGAAACGCTTCATAAGAACTTTTTTGCAATTCAATGAGGTTAGGTATGTCAATTACTTGGTAATTTTTTGTGAAAGATTTTCGAACACGGATATTTGAGGCTGCGATCGGGGTCGTTCCCATTAAATCTCCTAGGGTCAAATCAAAAGTTAAAAAAAATACTTTTAAAGCTACTTATTTTCGTTCAAGTAGAAACGCGAACTCTTTTAGAGGAGGAAGCTCGGAGACCCCACGGATGATTTGCTATTAAACGACAAAATCAAACGGGTTTCCAGAAGAAACCCGTTTTGAGGAATAAAAAATGGATTATTTAACTTCCACTTTCGCGCCAGCTGCTTCCAAAGATTTTCTGATTTTCTCAGCATCTTCCTTGGTTGCGCCTTCTTTAACAGTTTTAGGAGCACCTTCAACCAACGCTTTAGCTTCAGCAAGACCAAGACCAGTCACTGCACGAACTTCTTTAATAACGTTGATTTTGTTTGCGCCAGCTTCTTTCAAGATAACGTCAAAAGCCGTTTTCTCTTCAACAACAGCCGCTGCACCACCAGCTGCAATTGCAACAGGAGCCGCTGCAGATACGCCCCATTTATCTTCTAGCATTTTTACCAATTCAGCGATCTCAAGAACTGTTTTCTTAGAAAGCGCCTCTACCAATTGTTCATTTGTTAATGACATATTAAACCTCCAAAAATTAAATTATGTTAAGCTTGTGGGGCTTCAGCTGAAGCTTCACCGCCGCCAAGTTTTTTCTGATACTCACTAAGACAACGAGCTAATTTACTGCCCGGAGCCTGCAACACACCCAAGAACATCGCCCTCAGCTGATCTTTACCTGGCAATGTAGCTAAAAACTTAATCTTAGCATCATCCAGTTTCTCACCATCCATCACGCCTGTTTTAATCTGCAAAAGCTCATTGTCCTTTGCAAAATCAGCTAAAGCTTTAGCTGTGGCATTGACCTCACCGTAAGAGAACACAATCGCATTTGTGCCCTTAAACGAAGAAGAGATAGCGCTATCAACTTTTGGGAAATCCTTTAGTGCGCGCTTCACAAGAGTATTTCTGATCACTTTCATCTCTGATTCAGACTTATTAAGATGTTTACGCAAGTTAGTAACCTGCTCAACTCTAAGCCCCTTAAAATCAACGACGAAAGCACCTTTTGACTTGGCAAGTTTGTCAGTCAAATTTTTAACTTCTTGCTCTTTTGTTGCACGAGTCATCATAAAATGGACCTCCTTTCATTAAGTTCTGCGATACAGGAAGGTTGGGAGGTAAAATCCGTTCGCCTCTTGCCCGTCTCGGCTGGCCAGCTTTCGCTAATTAAACTCTGGTCTTTTATCAAAACCAGAGAACCAAACTGTCTCTGACCGCAATAGTTACACAACAATATTATTCAACTGTATTCATAATTGGGTTTGGATCAATTTTAATCCCAGGACCCATCGTAGATGAAACAGTAATCGACTTAAGATAAATACCTTTAGCAGCAGATGGCTTTGCTTTAAGCACTGCCGCCATTAATGTATCAAAATTGTCTTTTAATTTAGCCGCACCCATTGATTTCTTACCAATACCAGCATGAACAATACCCGACTTGTCGATACGAAAATCAAGCTTACCTTTTTTCTCAGCAGCTATCGCTTCTCCAACATTCATAGTCACTGTTCCAACCTTAGGATTTGGCATCAAACCACGAGGTCCCAAAACTTTAGCAACCTTTGAAACAGTCGCCATCATATCAGGAGTCGCAATAGCTTTATCAAAAGCTAACCAGCCATCATTAATTTTTTGAACCAAATCTTCAGCACCAACATAGTCAGCCCCTGCAGCTTTAGCTTCTGCCTCTTTTGGACCTTTAGCAAAAACAACTACACGTACGTTTTTACCAAGACCATGAGGGAGAGCAATCGCGCCACGAACCTGCTGATCACCTTGCTTAGGATCTACACCCAAACGAATAGCCACATCGACAGTCTCATCAAATTTAGCCTGAGCAGTCTCAACTGCTAATTTGAAAGTCTCGTCAACAGTATATTTCTTTTGAGAATCTACCTTTTGAGAAACATTTTTAAATCTTTTTCCTGACATATTCACCACCTTAGTCTTGAACTTCTAGGCCCATTGAAAGCGCAGTGCCCACCACTTGTGACATCGCAGATTCAACTTTTAGGCAGTTCAAATCGGGCAGTTTAGTGGTAGCTATCGTTTTCACGTCAGCCATCTTCACTTTTCCTACCTTATCTTTTTGCGGCATTTTAGATCCTGATTGGATCTTAACTGCCTTCTTCAACAGACTCGACACTGGGGGCGTCTTGGTGATGAAAGTAAACGATCTATCTTGATAGACAGAGATGATAATTGGAACAATATCATCTCCCATCTTCTGAGTCCTAGCATTAAACTGCTTACAGAACTCCATGATGTTTACGCCATGCTGACCGAGCGCCGGTCCCACGGGAGGAGCTGGATTAGCTTTCCCTGCCGGAATCTGAAGTTTAATCATGGCCGTTACCTTTTTTGCCATAATTCCCACTCCTTACAGACATGTACCTTTTCGATTGAAAAGGTATAATTAAAACTTCTCGAACAACCCATTTATCCGAGAAAACAAAACCTTAATAAACTCAGGATTTTTCAACCTGAATAAAATCTAACTCAACAGGAGTTGGCCTACCAAAAATAGAAACCAAAACCTTTACTTTACCTTTTTCTTCATTAATTTCCTCAACCGTACCGTTGCTAAATGGACCGTCCACAACAGTCACACTTTCGCCAGTTGAAAAATTAATTTTAGCCTTAGGCTTCTCCACCAAACCGGCCATCTGCTGTGTGACTCGAAAAACTTCCGCCTCAGGCACCTCAGGAGGACGAGTCTTAACGCCGCCACCTACAAAACCAGATACTTTTGACGATTGCTTAACCAATTGCCAAGTATCATCATTCAAAAACATATTAATAAAGATATAACCAGGAAAAAATTTTCTACTTTTGGTTTGCTTCTGCCCTTTAACAAGCTGAACTACGTTTTCAGCAGGAATTAATATATCTCCAAAGAATTCCTCTGCTTTACGCGAACGAATTCTTTCTTCAATTGCAGTTTTTGCAGTCGCCTCACATCCAGTTTGCACATTGACTATATACCATTTTTTTTCCATCGAACTCTCCTTGTTCTATTGGCCCAAAACAAACTTAAGTACGTATGCAGATATGACATCAAAAGATGAAATAACAAGACTAGAAATAACGACCATAATAATCACAGCAGTCGTCGTTGTCGTAACATCTTTTTGAGATGGCCAAACAACTTTTTTAATCTCAACGACAACCTCATCACCCCAAACTAAAACTTTTTCATTGAACTGAAGCATCAAGAAGATCGCAAAACCAATGATGACCGGCAAAAAATGCCTAACCAAATCAGAGTCCGAAACCCTTGCGATAATACCAAACGCAGCAGCAAAGGATTTTACCAACAGGTGAAACGTAACACCACCAATTGCGCCTGCAGTAGCAAAGCATAACGTTAGTATCTTCGAATTTGTCTTATCCATAAACCATCCAAAAAAAATGTGCAGTTACACAAACTTTAAAACCTTTAAAACCTTTAAAATGGCAGGGCCGGAGGGATTCGAACCCACGACCTAGCGATTTGGAGTCGCTCGCTCTACCGCTGGAGCTACAGCCCTACACTACCCTTTTAAAAGCCGAAGGGGACTCTCTCGCGAGATGTCCCCAAAAGCAACTAAAATCGTTTTTTTAGATCAATTGATTACTCAGAAATCGCAACAACGACACCGGCACCAACAGTTCTTCCACCTTCGCGAATTGCGAAGCGAAGTTCTTTTTCCATAGCAATTGGCGCGATCAACTCAACATCCAACTCTACACGGTCACCAGGCATAACCATCTCTGTACCTTGCTTCAAAGTTACGACACCAGTAACATCAGTAGTTCTGAAGTAAAACTGTGGGCGGTAACCATTAAAGAATGGAGTGTGACGTCCGCCTTCTTCTTTAGTAAGAATGTAAGCCTCTGCTTTGAATTTTTTGTGCGGCTTGATTGTTCCTGGTTTAGCCAATACTTGACCACGCTCAACGTCTTCTTTTTTAGTACCACGTAGCAAGCAACCACAGTTGTCACCAGCTTGGCCTTCATCCAACAACTTTCTGAACATTTCAATACCAGTAACAGTTGTTTTTTGAGTTGGGCGGATGCCAACGATTTCGATCTCTTCATTTACTTTAACAATACCTCTCTCGATACGACCAGTAACAACTGTACCACGACCAGAGATAGAGAAAACGTCCTCAACTGGCATCAAGAATGTTTTTTCAGTCGCGCGAACTGGAGTTGGAATGTAAGCATCAACTGCATCCATCAAACGCTTAATAGACGGACGACCAAGTTCTGAAGTATCGCCTTGAAGTGCTTTCAAAGCTGAACCTTGAACTATTGGAATCGTGTCGCCAGGAAATTCATATTTAGAAAGTAATTCGCGAATTTCAAGCTCAACAAGCTCTAGAAGTTCTTTATCGTCAACCATGTCGACTTTATTCATAAACACAACCAACGCTGGAACACCAACTTGACGAGCCAACAAGATATGCTCACGAGTTTGCGGCATAGGACCGTCTGCAGCTGAAACAACCAAGATCGCTCCATCCATTTGCGCAGCACCAGTGATCATGTTTTTTACGTAATCGGCGTGTCCTGGGCAGTCAACGTGAGCATAGTGACGCTTCTCAGATTCATACTCAACGTGAGTAGTAGAAATAGTAATACCACGTTCTTTTTCTTCAGGAGATTTATCGATTTGATCGTATGTCATCGCCTGAGCTTTACCCTCAGTAGCAAGAGTTGTAGTAATAGCAGCAGTTAAAGTTGTTTTACCATGATCGACGTGACCAATGGTTCCGATATTAACGTGCGGCTTCGAGCGGTTAAATTTCTCTTTAGACATTTTTAGTTTCCTCCTGAATGGAAATTAATAATTGCATTAAATAATAGAATCTATAAATCAAAAAAACAGTAATACTTTTAGTACCAGTGTGACTGCCATAAGACAACCACTTAGTGGAGCCCGTGATCGGAGCCGAACCGACGACCTCACCCTTACCAAGGGTGTGCTCTACCACTGAGCTACACGGGCATCTTTTTGCCCCAATAAGCAGCACAAACACCACTCACATTCAAGTTCGAAAACTGAATGGAGCGGGAGACGGGTCTCGAACCCGCAACCCTCAGCTTGGAAGGCTGATACTCTAGCCAATTGAGCTACTCCCGCTTACTGATCGCGCCACAGCTACGATCATTCTCTTCTTAAACTCCTGGACAATCAGGATATTAAGAAAAGAACGTCGCCATATGCAGAAAAATCATTTGTACCAAACTTTCAGTTCAAGACTCTCTCTTTTGGATTGAATCAAAGCTAAAATGGTGGAGGAGGAAGGATTCGAACCTTCGTAAGCGTAAGCTAGCGGATTTACAGTCCGCCCCCTTTAGCCACTCGGGCACCCCTCCAGGTACAAATAATGTTCTCAAAATATGGAGCTGACTATGGGACTCGAACCCGCAACCTGCTGATTACAAATCAGCTGCTCTACCAATTGAGCTAAGCCAGCCTTACCGAGACACGACCGAAAGGTTCTATGAAGAAAATGTCGATCAGTCAAAGTGAAATTGAAAAATACTATTTATTTTTTTGGCGCAAATGCTGTCTTTTGGTTTCAGATAGCGCTATAGCCGTTGCCGCAGAGGCATTGTAGCTTGCTTCAGCACTTTTTTGCGGAATAAAAATTAGCTCATCGCACAATCTTTCGGTAGTTATGCGCAAACCTTTATCTTCAGACCCGATACACCAAACTACTCGCTCAGGTAATTCTAGGTCATAAAGTGATTTTTTACCTTTGTGCGAAAGACCATAGACCCAGTACCCCTGTTTTTTAAGTTCTTCGACGGAGGTTGCAAAGCCGGACTCTGAATCCACAGGCACGTGTTCAACACCACCACAGGCAACCTTATGAACTGTGGATGTCAGACCTACGCTGTTATTTGCCGGAGTTAACACTCCACTGACACCTGTCAACCATGAGGTTCGAAGAATCGCGCCTAAATTGTGCGGATCCTCTATTCCATCCAAAATCAAAAAAATACTTGAGGCCTGATCCAAACCATCATGCAGATCCAGCTCGGGAGCTTGAGAGCTGAAAAGTATCGCTCCCTGATGTCCTGACGCCCATCGATCCATGAGGCCTACTGGCTTTTCGACGACACGAATTCGCAATTTTTTGAGATTTTCCTCGAGCTCACGAAGCTCTAAAACTGCACTCCAACCTTGCTTGAGCCATGCCACTTCGACTGATGAAGACCTTACATTTAATAACTCTGCTATAGAGTGAGTTCCGGTTACGCAACGCCATTTTTTTGAGATTCCATCATTATCTAAGGCACTCCCTCGTTGCGCAGGGCGAGCTGATGAAGCTCGCGAGGGCATTACTCGCGGAGGAGCGGAACGTGCAGAGGAAACATTGGAATTGGCTTTGAAGTTTTTTTTGTTTTTCATAGGATTGGGATACATAAAAAAATAAAGCGCGGCAATCTGGAAATGCTAAAGCTGGTCGCTGCAAAAAGATTATACACTTTAAAATTTCAAATTGCAAAAGGCTGCCTGAATATAAAGGCTTAAATTCAACCGAGTTAGTCTCAGGATTTTTTTCAATCAATACCTGGCACAATCGCGCTTGCCAGCCCCCTAAAATCAAAGAGGCCCGATAAAATAATGTGGATCTAGAAATTTAAATAAAAAAATTATTGTACACCATCGCTTGGTGGAGCTGATTTACGAACCGCACCGGTAAATTCGGTATTTCCAATATATGAGCGAATTTTGGGTTCGATTTGCTCTAGCCAGTATTTTTCATCTAAATTGCGACCGGTTAAATCATAAACTGACCAAGAAACTGCATATCCATTTCCGTCTTCTGTTTTAATTTCAATATCACCTTTTCCAATACTTGCATTTGCAGCCCTAGTATCAACGACACATTTTGAAACTGAAAACCCTTTATTTGTAAATTTTTGCTTAACACCAATATGTGAGATTTTATTTCTTTTGCATGAGGCAATTCTAGCTAATGCAGAATACATATTTATTTCGTTAGTTGACGCTTCACCTGACATACACTCACTTCTTAAACTCATAATTTTTTTCAATGTATCTTTATCAACTTCGCACGGAGCCGGTCCTGTTGGAATACCTGGAGGTTTATTAAGTATTTTTACAACATCAAGTACATCATTTCGGCTGCCTTGAAGGCTTACTGTTTGCCCAGTACTTTTGGTAAACAAACTTAATGCCAAGAAGATTTTTTTAGGATCTTCATATGATTCAATATGATGAAAACATCAAACGTATTTGCAAAAGAATACGAAGAAACTCCAATAGGCCCATGATAAGGAAATTATAAAAGTATTTGGAAAAGAGTTGGCAAACCTACTCGACTGAGAAACTGAATTAATTTTCTGGGGCTAGAATTTTTTTAACGACTGTTATTGGATCGATGGCTTCTAAAATGGGACGGCCGACGACCAGAGCTGAGGCACCGTTTTTTAATGCTTGTTGCGGAGACATGACACGTTTTTGATCGCCTTTATTATCTGTTGCGAAACGAATTCCTGGCGTTAACAAATAGAGATTTTTGTCTTTTAACAATCCAATTTCTTCGGGAGAGCAAACTACTGAACTGAGGCCGCAACTCTTTACGAATGTTGCCAACTTAACGACGTGATCTGCAACTGGCATTGCTATTAAATTAGGGGGAAAAGAATCTTGATTCCAACTTGTTAATACGGTTACTGCCAGAATACGGAATGGTCTTTGTTTATTTAGCTCTTGCTCTAGCTCTGCCATTTTTTCCAAAGCCTCTTTGCCGGAGGCCGCGTGCACTGTCACCAGACTGGCTCCGGATTCAAAACAGGCACGGACTGAAGACTCCATTGTTGATGGAATATCGAAGAACTTGCAATCAACAAAGACAGGTGAAACTTTGGAAATTTCTTGCACCAAAGAAGAACCGAAACGCAATAAGAGCCTGGGACCTAATTTAAAACCACCGACCAGTGGGCTTAATTGTTTTACCAGCTGTAGAGCTTTGTCCGCATGATCCACATCAAGAGCGACACACAAAGGATTGGTAAGCGGCTGACTTGATGTTTGTGACATTTGAGGCTCCCTTTATTTAGCACACAAAATTCCCATTTTCTTTAAAGCATTGCAAGTGCACGCCGACATCAGATTGCCATGCGTTGTATGTTTTTTTAGAGAGATTGCCGACTGTATAACTTCTAGACAATACACTGATGTTTTATTTCAAATCTATTTTTTATCCCGTTATTATAAATTATATCTGATAAATTATTGATATGATTTGGCGAGCAAAATTAATTTTAATTACTTCAATATCAACATTTTGTATGTTTGCACAAGGATTTACAACCATCAGCTGTTCGAGTCTTTACCTACCGAATTCTAGCTTGCAGCAACTGAAGAATAGAATGTCGTCAAACCAGATACTTACTAAAAATAATTTAACACGAATTCGAACAGAAAATTTGATTAATTATTTGTCGAAAAATCTGTCCTTACAAAATATCAATATCAAGACTTTACAGGACATGCTTGTGAAATTGGAAAATGGCATTCTGATAAATCCGATCACTGAACAAGAGGCCATAAGAAGCTCAACAAAAAGAATCATTTATAGCGGAATTCAAGAAACGTTGAATCGTAATAATTTGGATCATAAACAAATTAAACAATGGCTCCATGAAACTTTAAAAGAAGAGAAAAAACAAGAAGACAGACGAGACAATGCTCACAAAGAAACTCGTTCGTTAATAGAAAAAATAGTTTTTCACAAAATTTTACCTGGAAATCTTCTAAGCGGCAGCACTAGACCTAAAATGATTGAGATCACAGAACCTTTTGAAATGATGCAAACTCTGATGACTCAATATATGTGGGCACAAATTAAAATTACAATGGGAGAACGAGCTCCTGAAAAAATCAATCCTTCTCACTTTAAAACTGGCATCGAAAGTCAGATTATTAATATTGATGACATCAATGTACAGATGAAGCCAAATCATCCTGCAGAGTCCATCACATTTTTTGAAATGATCGAATTTATTGATTTACTGAATGACTTATCCAAAACTGGTGATGATAAAACACAAGAATCTTTATCCGTTTATTTTCCAGGCCATCAAAAAGGTGATCTTTATAAATTACCAACTGATGAGCAATGGCAATATGTTGCAAGCGGTGGTGGACAACATAATAAAAGTGATAACTATGTAAATCTGGACACTCGCGACTTCGCTTGGTCAGAAGAAAATTCTAATAATCAAACCCATGCTGTTGCACAAAAAATTCCATTAAGAATTAATGATGATGAATTCTATGATATGTTCGGAAATGTTTGGGAACGAACTATAGATTCTCGTGGTGAATCGAATGTTCGTGGCGGGAGTTGGGATTTTCATTCGACACACATCAAGTCTGCTCATGGTCGGATGGTCGATGACATTAAATTTAATAATGTAGGATTTCGTCTGGTGAGAATTCGACGATAAACATACTCAATATTGGCAAAATAGTATTATTCCAGTATTGAATTTAACACTTCTGGGAAACTTGTAAAACCAGAGGCCACATTGAGATGTCCACCGTTTTTTATTACAAATGTTTTTGCCTGAAGCTGCTTCTGCCAATCAAGCGCTTCGGCTGAATCAATATATGGATCATCATCTGCAATATAGATTTCAATATTTGCTGTTTTTGTTCGGACACGTTCAAAATCAAAATTTTCGTAAAATGGTTTTAAAAACTTTAGTTCTGTATTCTTAAGAGCGGACCAATTAGCTGGAGCAACGAGAATTAGTTTTTTATTTTTTTTCACCGAAACTTTTTCGAGTAAACGAAAAGCTACGGCACACCCCAGAGAGTGACCGACAATAATGGAGTTTTCGTCAAGGACTGGCAAAATAAGATCTAAATGCTCAATCCAAGCAGATAGCTCTGGATTATCGGGATTGGGAAACTGGGGGTAACAAACATCATAACCTAGAGATTGGCATTTGTGCGCAAGCCAAGTTTGCCAATGTGTTTCTTCGTTACCCGCATAACCGTAAAGAATGATTATTTTTTTGTTTGAATTTTTATCTGTCAATTTGCTGTTCCCGTGATTTAAAAAAATGAAGTCTAAACAGATTGCAACGCCAAACAGTTTTAAATCTTTAATAGTCTTCAATCTGACAGTTGTTAAAGTATCACTACAAAAAACATAAATCAGCTTCTTGATCTTCGTAGTGATAATTTAATGAAAGAATTTAATAGACAGTGGCGAGTGTTTTTTGGATTTCGCTGACTGCTGTTTCGGGAGAGATTTTTTTGACCTCTTTGCCTCGGCGGACAATCAATTCAATTTCGTTTGCGTCTAAACCTTTTTTGCCAACGACCAATCTGAGAGGCATGCCAAGCAAATCTGCGTCTTTGAATTTCACTCCTGGACGCTCATCACGATCATCAAATAAAACCTCTACACCTTGAGCTGTTAATTGATCATAGATTTTTTGCGAGTAACCACCGACCTGTTCATCCTTTGGATCTAAACAGCACAAATGCACCTGAAATGGCGCAATGGCTTTAGGCCAAATGATGCCGTCTTTATCATGGCTTTGCTCAATAGCTGCTTGCACAGTGCGAGTCACACCAATGCCGTAACATCCCATTTCGATGACTTGCGCTTTGCCATTGATATCTAAATAACTTGCATTCATTTTCTTTGAATATTTATTGCCCAAATAAAACACGTGCCCGACTTCAATACCACGGTATGATTTTAAAACACCTTTTCCATCTGGTGACAAATCACCCTCTTGTGCCAATCGTAAATCTGCAAATTTTGTTATTGAAAAGTCTCTGCTGTGATTGACGTTTTTCAAATGAAAACCATCTTCATTTGCACCGACGATATAATTTTTCAAACCTTGCACGCCATTATCTGCATAAACTGGAATTTTTAAACCGACAGGACCGCAGCTGCCAGGTCTTGCACCACAAGCTTGCACAACCTCTTCATCAGTTAACATCACTGGCGGATTGGTCATACCTAACATGTTTTTAAGTTTGATCAGATTGACCTCATCTGACCCGCGCATCAATACGACAATTGCTTTTAATGATTTATCTTTAGGGTCCTCTTGTGTGGCAAAAAATAAAGTTTTCACCAATTCTCTTTCAGCAAGACCTGTGAATTTAGCTAAATCTGCAATTGTTTTTTGCCCTGGTGTTGCAAATTTTTCCTGAGTTTTTTCACTTTCATTGTTAATGTGTGGAGTTGGATCGATCGCAGGACAGATCTCAACATTGGCTGCAAAATCTGAATTTTCACAAACTAGCAAAGCATCTTCACCAGCCTCGGCCAACAATTGAAATTCGTGAGTTTGTGAACCACCAATATTACCAGCATCTGCTTGTACAATTCTGTATTTCAATCCCAATCTGTCAAAAATAGCGCGATAAGCATCGTACATGATTTGATATGTTTTTAATGCACCTTCTTGATCACGATCAAAACTGTACGCATCTTTCATTACAAATTCACGCCCACGCATCAATCCAAATCGTGGACGAATCTCATCACGATATTTAGTCTGAATCTGATAAAGATTTTTGGGTAAATCACGATAGGATTTAATATCATGCCGAATATAATCTGTAATCGCCTCTTCGTGTGTGGCGCCCAGGCAAAACCAATGTTGATTGCGGTTTTGAAATTTCAAAAGGCCAGCACCCATTTCTTCCCAACGATTTGTTTCTTCCCACAATTCACGTGGATGAACCATCGGCATCAAAACTTCGATGCAACCACGTTTGTCTAATTCTTGACGAATGATGTTTTCAAATTTTCTGACTGCTCGCAAACCTAGATTGCCGTAGGTGTAAATTCCTGGAGCTAGTTTTTTAATAAAACCACCACGAACCAAAAGTTTATGAGATGGAATCTCAGCATCCGCAGGAGCTTCTTTCAGAGTGTAAATATGTGACTGAGACCATTTCATATGTTGTCCTCGCTGCCTTTTTGAACTTCGATACCGAAGGTTTTAATTTTTCTATGTAAATAACTGCGCTCTAGCCCAATAACCTCGGATGTCTTAGAGATGTTGCCGTTATTTTCTTGGATTTTTCGCAATAAATATTCTTTTTCAAACTGCGCACGTGCCTCACGAAATGTGTCAGCACTGTATGATTCGCTTTGTGATTCAGAACCAACCGCATCGCTTGATGGAGCTGTTGAACTTAAGTTCAAACCGGCGAAACGCAAATCATGAACGTCGATGACTTCGTCTGGGGTCAGAATATACAAACGTTCAATAAAGTTTTTAAGTTCGCGCACATTACCCGGCCAACGATGATCAATCATCATCTGTAGCGCTTGTGCTGAGATTTGTTTTTTGACGAAACCGCCTTCTTTGGCCACTAGCTCGCTAAAATGCTCAACCAAAACAGGAATATCTTCAGCGTGTTCACGCAAGGCTGGCACCGCACAAGAAATCACATTGATTCGACGATACAAATCGTCACTGAATTTACTAATAGAAATTTCTTTTTCTAAATCAGCTCTGGTCGCTGCAATCACACGAATATCAACCTCGATCCAATCGGCAGCACCAAGGCGTTGAATTTTCTTTTCTTGCATCACTCGCAAAAGTTTTTCCTGAGATTTTACACTGAGGTCAGCAATATCATCGATAAATATTGTTCCACCTTGTGCGAGTTCTAATTTACCTTTTTGTGTTTTTTCAGCGCCAGGAAAGGCACCCTTTTCATAACCAAAAAGTTCGGCATCAATCAAGTCTTCGGCTAATGATGAGGCCGTCATTTCAACAAATGGGCGGCTGGCGCGAGAGCTCATATAATGAATATTCTGTGCAACGAGTTCTTTGCCGGCACCATTTTCACCAGTAAGTAGAATCCATGCTTGTTGAGCTGAGATACGAGCTATCAATTGTTTTAATGCAATCATCTTTGGGGCCTCGCCCAACAATGCAATGCTCTTACGAAGTTTATTTAATAGCGCTGTTTTTTCTTCGCGCTCTTGTTGGTACTGAATGATATTTGTTATTGCGATAGAAATTTTATCTGTCGACAAAGGTTTCTCGATAAAATCCCATGCCCCTAGTTTTGTCGCTCGCACTGCCGTCTCGATAGTGCCGTGTCCAGAGATCATAACAAAATCAATTTGCGGGTAAAGCTTACGAGCAGTGGTCAACACCTCTAAGCCATCCAAACTGCCTGGCATCCAAATATCTAAAAACACAACTTGTGGTTGGAAATCCTTCATTGCTTTCAGACCGGACTCACCATCAGATGCGGTCATGACTTGGTGACCTTCATCCCGCAACGATGCTGACAACACCTCTCGAATCGGTGGTTCATCATCGATAATTAAAATTTTTGCGGTTTTATTTTTCCCGTATAGAGCTTCAATCATATTACCTCTTTATCAGCTAAACAGAATTCGCTGGTCAGTATAAAACGACCTACGATGGCCTCCAAGCTCCGACTTCATTGACAGGGAGCTCTATAAGTATCTTGGTACCTTGGGGTTCATTTGCAAGTGCGCGAATAAAACCACTGTGATCTTCAATAATGCGCTTAACTATAGCAAGTCCCAACCCAGTACCACCAACCTTGGTGCTAAAGTAAGGATCAAAGACTCTTGAACGCTGAGCCGCAGGAATCCCCATCCCAGTATCTGCTACGGTGAGTCTTAGGATCTTAAGCTGCAGGTCATTCTCGGTAGCAATGGTGATTTTTTTTGTGGGCGAGCTTTCAACAGCCGAAATAGCATTGTCGATTAAGTTTACCAATACCCGTTTAATTTGGTCAGGATCGAATTTAAAATCCGGAAGCTTTACATCTGCAATAAACTGAATGTCGACCTGAGGATGGCTTTGTTTGAATAATAATAAAGCTTCTTCGATCACACTATTTAACGAACCCACCACTGGTTTGGCTTGCGGCAAACGAGCAAAATTACTGAATTCGTTGACCAAGTTTTTTAAATCCTCGGTTTGACGAATAATCATCGACGTACACTCGGCAAAAGCAGGATCAGAAATCTCTCCGCCAAATTTTCTTTGCAATCGTTCCGCGGAAAGCTTTATCGGCGTCAGTGGATTTTTAATTTCATGTGCAATTCTGCGAGCCACCTCTGTCCATGCTGCCGCCCGCTGAGCATTAACAATCGGAGACATATCATCAAAAACCAAAATTTTACCCAGCTCTTGGCCTTTTTCATCTTTTAATAATGATAAGGTCATTTGCAATGGAACAATTTCGCCATGCACATTCAATTTAAATTCTTTTTCGATGGTTTCAATTTGATGCTCGCTCATCGTTTTTAAAAGATCAGCAAAAGTTCTAAAATATTCCAAGGTCAAAAGCTCACGCACCGATCGACCTATCAAATGAAGCGGATCAATTTTGAGCAAATCTCCTGCGCGGCGATTGATCGTGGTCAAATATCCACGATTGTCCACCGAAATAACCCCAGCGCTCACATGCCCAAGCACAACCTCGATGTAACGAGTGTGTCGATCCAAATCAGCAACTGTATCACGTAAACTCTCATTTGCTGCAGTAACCTCTTGCTCTGATTTTGCCAAATTCAAAGTCATCTGATTAAAACTTTGCACCAGACTTGCGATCTCCTCGCTGCCAGAAAGAATTTCAACAGTGGTGTAATCGCCATCAGCAATCCGTTTGGTGGCTCGTCCCAATTGCACCAGAGGCACCGCCAACTGTTTGGCCAAATGGAAACCGAACCACGTCGCCGCCAACAAAATAACTAAGGTCATCAACACCAAAATGATCATGTAAATAGATTTTAATGGATATTCCAAAGGATTGACGTCACGAAACTCTTCATAGGCGGAAGAAATATCATTCATTTTGGAAATCAGACTGAGTGGCACAAAGCTTGAGACGACAATCGCACCGCGCTGAGCCCCTTCTTTCACCGGCACGATCACTCGCACCAAGTTGCCCTCACCGAATTGGTGAATTGTACTGGTGTCAACTTGTGCACGAATTCCTTTTTGCAAAAACTCGATCGACACAGGTGGGATCTCTGGAATGGTTTCATCGTCAGATAAATAAACTTCGCGACCACCAAATAAACTTGGATAATACTCGACGGCATCAAGAGAGTATTTGTGAACTCCATCTTTCAATGCCTGCTTGATCTTAACTGTTGATTGCAAACTGACTACTTGATTCGCAATTTGATGAGCGAAATGATAATTTCTTTTCTTAGCATTAAAATAATAGGCGTTAGTTACTTCAAGTGAGCTTTTCAATACGCCAGCCATTTTGACTGAAAACCATTTATCAAAACTTGAGTTGATATAAAAGACGGATGTTAAAAAAATCAATAATGTTGGCACCGTTGAAAAGGCCACAAAGGCTGCAACCAATTTAGCTTTTAGGCTGGAACCAAAAATTCGCCCACGACGTTCGACAAAAACTTTGACGACATTACGAAAGATCAAAAACAGCAAAAGTAATAATAAAATAATGTTAAAGTTCACTAGACCGAAAAAGAAAATCGAGTGAACAAAAGGCAATTGCTGACTGATTCCAAACAAACGAATCTCAAACCACGTCAGCAAAACAAACAAAACAGCCGTAATAAAGACAAAGACAATCTCACGTTTGCGCTTGCGATTTTCTTTTACAACCGTATCCTTGGAACGAAAAATCTCACCATTGTCATCATCGAATTGATCTGTTTTTTTATCTACTGCTGGGTCTGTGTTTTTTTTGTTCATATGGTTCCAAGATAGTAACCTGTTGAAATAAGAAAGAGCAACCCTATGACTGAGAAAAATAAGGCGTTCCCTAAATGGACATTATGCCAAGAACAAAAAGGGAGCTCTACGCGCAAGCTCCCGGATATGAATTAGTTTTTGACGTTTTTTAGAGCGTTCAACAAGCCTATCATCTCAACGACAACTTCTGCCGCTTCTTGACCCTTGTGACCATGAGCGCCACCAACCCGTGCCCAAGCTTGCTCTTCGTTTTCAGTTGTTAGAACACCAAATGCTATTGGCTTTTTATATTCAAGCATCAACTGACTGATGCCTCGCTCAACGCTATTGCAAACATAATCATAGTGCGAAGTCTCACCACGAATCACAGCCCCCAAAGCAACTACGCCATCACAGCCTGCATCAAATAGCGCTTGGCAAGCCACTGGAATTTCAACTGCACCTGGAACTTGTACGGATAGAATATCAATCGGCGATACGGAACTTGACGCTTGTAAATATTCAAGAGCGCCTTCTTCTAGTTTTTCTGTGATCTCATGAT
>CAZMVK010000039.1:6695-23199 GCA_964569545.1 uncultured Bdellovibrio sp. | reverse complement strand
TGTGAGGAGCTTGCTCTTCTCAAAAGAGAAGAGTAGGTTTACTCGATGAAAAAAACAATAAACTTGCCTTTTATCAGCATCTTAGACGAGAATCTAAAAAGCAAAAATGGGCTCATCCAAGTTCTTATTGGCCCAAGGCAGGTCGGAAAAACAACAACTATTGAAGCCTATTTAGCAAAATACTTTAAAACAAATTCAATTTACATCAGCTCAGATGAAGTCTTCAACTCATCTGCTTCCTGGCTTGTTGAATATTGGCATCGGGCTAGAAATGAAAATAAATTATTGGTCGTTGATGAAATTCAAAAATGTGAAAACTGGCCCGAAGTTGTTAAAAAACTTTGGGATGAGGACAAACGCAACAAAAAACATATTCAATGTATTTTACTTGGATCCAGCTCGCTAGAAATACAAAAGGGTATTTCTGAAAGCTTGACTGGACGTTTTCAGTTGATCAAAGCACACCACTGGAATTTCGCCGAATCAGAAAAAGGCTACGAGTTAAATTTTGAACAGTATTTAAAGTTCGGTGGGTATCCCGGATCTTATCAATTCAAAAAACTGGATGAGTGGCGGCGATTTGTATCCCAATCGATTATCTCCACTGTAGTCGAAAAAGATATCTTGCAATACAATACAGTAAAAAAACCGGCCCTGTTTAAACAAGCTTTTGAAATATTGATTTCTTACCCTGCTCAAGAAATCAGCTATACAAAATTACTGGGTCAATTGCAGGATAAAGGAAATGTTGAAGTCATAAAATATTATATTTCCCTTTATGAAGGAGCATTTTTAATTAAGACCTTAGAAAAATTTTCTTCAAAAAAAATATTGACCAAAGCTTCTTCACCTAAAATTTTGCCGCTTGCTCCATGTTTGTATTTTTTAAATATATTAGATGACTATTCAGCAGATGAACGTGGCCGAGCCTTCGAGCTGATTGTCGGCGCTCAGTTGGTACGAACTGAATACGATCTATATTACTGGCGAGAGGGCCAACACGAAGTTGACTATGTTTTAAAACGTGGCAGAAATATCTGGGCTATAGAGGTAAAAAGCGGAAGAAAAAAATCTTCTGAAGGATTATTAAAATTTAAAGAAAAATTTCCTGATGCAAAACTAGTTTTTATCACACCAGAAAACTATATTGAGTTTGAAAAAAATCCGATGGCATATTTAGAAAAATTTAACTAACAACTAATTCAAAGACATAAAAAATCACAAGCTACGGACGCGTGCTCACTAGACGAAAACCAACCCAGTCATAAGTTGTATTCGAAATTAGCAGTTTATATCTAGATTCTGCCACAAACGGAAATTCAGACCAATTATCACCACAACAAGAGCTAAAACAGAAACTACGATTAGGTGAAGAAGCTACGACTAAACGATTTTTCGTACCCCAAACCTACATCAATTTTTAAAAGAAAAAAGTTATGGTCTATGAACTTTTCATAATTTTTTTTAGTTTTTCATTCTCTCATTCTCATTTTGAGACAGACAAAATTTTATACAGCTTCGGTGACAAAAATGCGGTCGTCGAACTTTTATACACCTCCTGCACCACCGTCTCAGCATGAGAACCGGCAATAACTTCGACAACATACAAGCTTGGCACAAGCACAGGTTTTTTGGCGCAAGCTTTGCCCTTATGTATATTGAGCACATTTTTTAAACCGGGGCCGGATGCCCTTTACTAGGAGGAATTATGAAAACGTTTAAACTGAAAGTGATGAGCAAAGATTCTTTGTTCAACAACTATGAACAACACAAACCACAACTGTATAAATGGAGCCTTGTCGGCTTACTGATTGGCAGTGCCGGGTTTTCACTGAGCATGAACCCACAAAATTTTAATATCTCACGCCATTATATTAACAATTTCTACTCGTTATAACTAGCTTAAAATTTATTTTATACAAAAAAAACTACAAAATAAAAAAACGACTGCCTAGCAAAAGAAGCAGCTCCAAAACATGCAGCTAAACAAAAAACAGAACCTAAACCTGAAGCTCCAGCCGGCGTTGTCACAGACGCAGAATTAGACTCAGCATTAGCTTCGGCTCCAGCTCCCGCAATACCAGTCGCTGGCAGCGCAGCGCCTAAAGCAAAATTACCTAAACCGGATGCGGAAGTTGCTGCAGTAACAGCATCAGCAACTCCAGCTGCGAAACCAGTAACTCCGCCTGCAACGACTTCTACAGACTCTCGCAAAATCACAGTTCTTAATGATGCTGGCCGATCATACGAAGTAACCATCGTCAGCAAAGGTTCTGATAACTACAGCTTAAAATTCAACAAACCAGATCAGACAGAAGGAACGGTTTGCGAATTGTGCTCAACTGAATACAGCTTGCAAGCAAAAGACGAAAAAGAGATCTTCGCAAAAATCAATAAATTGATCAAAGGTGATAAAACAGAAACAGCTTCAACTGATGACGACAAAGAAGGAAATGAATTAACCGACGCTGACAAAGCTCGTATCCGCGCTCAGAAAAAAGGACAAGCAACAGAAATCATCCCAGAAGAGTGGGAAGCAAAAGCTGAAGTTTGTGATGCTAAAAAAGACGCTGATAACCAAATGGAATGTCATTCTAAGGTTATCTTAGCACTTTCTGCTTACCTGAAAGATGACAAATCCACTGCAAACATCGTCAATAAATATTTCTTGGATCATATGCGCAGTGACCTTGCCAATGCATTAAAAGCAAAAACAGTTAAAACTTCACGTCGAGCAGATGACTGTGATTCCGCAGATTCCGACGCACAAGTTTTTCCAATTCAAGACTCATTAACAGGTCGTGCACAATGTTTGATCTTGGATAGTTCTAAATTAGTATTAGCTAATAACACCGTGTCTAGCTTGATTGAATCTTTAAAAGAAAAAAATGGCGAAAAAACAATCGCACTTTTAGCTAAAATGAAAGCTGGCAGCTACGCGATTCAAATGCAAAACGCAAAAGAACTGGCTCAACTTGGAAAAAGCAGCAACAACTTGCAGCTTTACAGCCTTGGAATGGATGCATTGAACCCAACAATGTTAACATTAGGTCTGCAAGATGATTTCAATCAGTTGATCGATTCTGCAGATGGCAGCTCTATCAAAGAAAATGCTCTTGAAAATGCTTTCTTCAAACCAACAAATAATATGTTAGCAGATTTCAGCAATTATGTTGCTGGAACTCACAGCGAAGGCAACCAAAACAACATACCAAATGATCGATTGAAATACCAAATTCCAACAAGCCTGTTGGTAATGATGGGCTCTGCTTCGACAGGATCCTCATCAGCATCACACATCGCTGGCGAACCAGGAAACATTCCTGCAACTTGGTACGAACAACGCACACAAAACTGGCGCGGATCTACTGGTGTAACTATTGAATTGCCATGGGCAACAACTGGAATGTCTAGCGGAGTGCAATCAGTAAACCCATTCAATCCGAATGTTCCAGGCTTCCAAACACAACAAGATACTCCAGCTGGAGTTGTAGGCTCTCGCTTGAACCCAATGAGCTCTTCAACAAATAACAACAGCCCAACGGTTGTATCCCGCGTCCCGCGTAGTAACTAAATTTAAAGACAATTGAAACTGAAAATCTGTATTTAGATTCTTGATTTGAAAAACGAATTCCTCCACAAGCCCAGGGAGTGGGCTTGTTGCTTTTTAAGAACCGCCATCATCAGAGTTTCCTCTGAAACTTTTCAAAGCTGAATTCACGTTGCCGTACTAAGATGCTTTTTAAATGATTAAAAGCTGATGGCGGCTTTTGATACAACTCCGTATGTAACATCATTTCCATATTTGCGAGAGGCAGCAGACCACGCGCTCCCTGGAAACATAACGCCGATTTCATTGATCCACATAATTTTCTCATGCGGTCTAAAAGCCAATCCAGTATCCCACTCGAAACCAAGCTCCTTGTCGACATTGATACCAACATCAGCCAAAGGATTTGTTTGCAATTGCGCCCAAGTGATCGTGTTCACCCAATCCCAACGTTCATTGATATTATAAACAAATTTTGGCGAGATATAAATTGCATTGCTAATGGACTCGTCATCCAAAGCCTCATCGGTGCTATAAGCATTACATGGACCCGTTGTACAATTCAAACGATCCGGAGAACGCTGAGCATACGAACGCAATAAATCATAACGACCCAATGGATGATTGAACAATAAAAAGGCCACATCATAATTGCGATTTATATGATAACCTTCATAGTTGCTTGAATCTGGATTGTCACCGCTAGCAACTCCCGCACGTAATGTCCAATGCGTTTTGCTCTCTAGGCGTGGGAAATCAACCTCAAGCGCAATTCCATAACCACCCAATTTAACCTGATCACCGCTGGTGTTTTGAATACCAGTATCGCCAGATTCAAAACCAGCTTCTAAACGAATTTTAACTTCGTCAAAACCACGAGCCAAAAACAAACTGACATACTGAGTGTTCCAACGATCCGTGATCGTTGAACCAGTTCCACCCATTGCTTTTGCCGGAGCATCATTAGCTTCTTTGCTGGCTTTTTTAGTTTGGTGTAAAACTGCAAACTGAGATTGAGTTTCAGGATTATTATAATCACCAATTAAAATCATCTCACTGGCTTCACGACCATGAGCTACCGAGTAATCAAATGTTTTACCCAAGATCGGCATAAACGAAAAATTACCAAGAACCATTTTGTAGCCAACCATATCATGAGTTGTATACCAATGATCAAAAGGACCGTTGCCCGCATTGTGAGTGATTCCCAAACCAAATTCAACTGGCGCACGACCAACCACCAAAGAACCGTATTCTTGATTGACGTTCAAATACAATTGGCTGACTTGCAAATTCGAAGAACCCTGTTTGTTACCAGCAACACTGCTGTCATCTTTTGATGAGCTGTTGCCACCAACTTTTGAAGGTCCTTTGCCAAAATTCTGTCCTGTTTGAGAATCAGGATATTGATCATTAGTTAAAATTTCAAACTTACCAATAATGTTAACACCATCAGCAGCAATAATTTTAGGGCTCAGACTTAATTGATTAAGAATGTACGATTTAGCCAATTTAGGATCATCTAAAGATGTACTGGAAATATCGGCGTATTCAAAACGATACTGACCAGACCAATCAATCGAAACCGCATGCGCAGCTTGAGTGATCGAAAGCAAAGATGACAAAACCAACAAACAAGAAAAAAATGGATTACTTTTCATTACTAACAACTCCTAAAACATCAGCCTCTCGGATGATACGAATATCTTTATTGCTTTCAGAATATTTTTCTCCGGCATATTCAGAGAATAAAATCACATCGCCAACTTTGACATCCATTGGTTTGGTTTTACCTTTTTTATTCATATGTCCACGACCAACAGCCAAAACTTTGCCTTGGTGATTTCCAGTAACTTGCGCTGTGTCTGGAATATACAAACCACCAGCTGTTTTCTTTTCAGTAGCATCGACCTCAACTAACAAACGATCATCTAACGGAGTCATCTTAAGATTTGTCACCGTCAATTTGGCAGGCTTCGCCTGAGTCAAAGATTTTTGCATCTGTACTGCTTGTTGAGATTTAGAAGTCGTCGTTTTTGCAAACAACCCTTTTTTAGATTGAGCCACTACAGTTTTTTTATTTGCAGGACTCAATTTCGCAGATTTTTTTTTATTTTTATTAGGAGCAAGAGTTTTCACAGTCACAGATTTTTTTGCTGCTGGTTTTACAGAAATAGATTTTTTAACTGAATTCGTCTTCGCTGCTTTTGCAGTTACCTTTTTAATCTTAGAAATCGCTTTCAGAGTTTTCACAGGCTTTGTAGATTTCAGTTTTTTTGCAGATTTCGCCTTCACTACTTTTGCAGCTTTTATTTTCACTGGAGTTTTTTTAGTTGCCACTTTAGCAGTAACTGCTGCTTTCGCTTTGGCCTTTGTTGCATTTTTTGATTTAGCCACGTTTGTTTCTCTCCTCGTCATAATACTTACGAAATAAAATATCCCACTCTGGACTGCCCTCGATCACATTTCGTTTCAAGGACGCGACTTTCTCGCGAGCTCGTTGATCAATTTCTTGATCTTCTTTCACGAATTCAGCGATGGCTTTTTTTGCCACACGAAGAGCTACGTCGTCATCACTAAAATCAACCAAATCATCACCCCACACAGTGTCTGTGATAAGATGAGCCAAGTGCGTCAAACGATCTTCAGAAATAATCACAGGATGACCTTTCTTTCTTTTGCTAATTTTTGCTTCAAAATCGGAAACATTTTGTAACGTTGAAATTCGCCAGAATTGGTTTCTTCTAGTTTATCCAGCATAGCGTGGACATCACGATCTAGCTCTGCTTCACGAATGTAGTCCTGCTTTACAACCTCTATAGCGCGAGCAAAAACTTTCTTCTCATCTTCTTTGAATGTGATGATTTCGCTTTTCTTCCAAGCTGCAAAAACTTTTTCTACAAGCTTTTGCATTTGAACCGCAGATAATTTGGTAGACATTGTTTTTGTCGATGACGTTTTCATGCCTTTGACTATTTGCTTCACCATCTATAAAGTCAAGCCATCCGATGAAAAAGCTCCGCCACATTCTTATCTTTATCAGCCTCTTGTCTTGCCTTGTCATTTTGGCAATTGGGCTTTGGTTTTTTCGTTTAAATCAGCGCATCACAGAAGGTTTGGCAGAAAAAAAGTTTTTACCGCCAACCGAGTATTATGCAGCGCCAGAAATGATCTTAAGCAGTTCGTCTATTTCACGAACAGTTTTTTTACAGAAAATCTCCGAACATCATTATCGCGAACGCACGGCTGAACAAAATCTTTTTCCGGGTGATTTTCAAACTTTGAATCAAGAAGGCTGTCAGCAATTATTCCAGCGCTACAGCAACAGTGGCAATCTTAACGACGGCACCACCTCATGCGTTGCACTCAAAGCCAAAAGCTCTGGTGACCCATGGTTACAAAATGATCCTTTGCAAATTATGACTTTTGACGCCGAAGAAATCAGCCACCAAATTTTGCGTCAAAATAATTCTGTTTTAGAGATGGCTCCAAGCATTCTTTTCGAATCCGAACTCATCGCACAGTATTTAGACAAACAACCCATCATGCAAAGCTATCGCCCACTGGGCGAGGTTCCACCTCAATGCACCAATGCCGTGCTTGCCATCGAGGATTCCCAATTTCTTGAACACTCAGGCGTTTCATACACAGGCATTGCCAGAGCTATTTTCAGCAATTTGTTTGGCCATGGCATCAAACAAGGCGGCAGCACCATCACGCAACAAATGGTGAAAAATTATTTTCTAACTTCAGAGCGCACACTGAAACGCAAAGCTACAGAGTTCGCCATGTCTTTGCTTCTCGAAGCTCACGCCAGTAAAGATGAAATTCTAGAAACCTATTTGAACATTATTTATCTTGGCCAAAACGGCCCGTTTCAAATTCGCGGTTTTGGCTCGGCAGCACAATACTATTTTCATAAACAATTAGATGAACTCAATCTGCCCGAGTGCGCAACTCTTGCAGCCGTACTCAACAGCCCCGGATTATACGATCCCTTTCGCAAACCACAAAACGCCATCAAACGCCGCAACCTGGTTCTAGAGCGCATGTTCAGTTTACAAATGATCACGGCTGATGAAAAAAACCAAGCGCAAGCGCAAGCCCTGCCAACGACAACTAGTTCAAATCTTTACGAAACAGCTCCGTACTATCTCAATGCGGTAAACAGTGAGCTTGAAAAAAAATTCGGCAACGACATTGGTGGACTTAAAATTTTCACCGGGCTTTCGCTGAACGATCAAAAAGCAGCGCAAGAATCCGTTCGTCAACATCTTGAGCGACTTGAAAAAGAAAACAAAAAAATTCTCAGTCTCAAACAAAAAGGGCAGACCCTCGAAGGTGCTTTTATTTCTGCTGACAATCAAACAGGCCTGATCACAGCCATTGTCGGCGGCAGAAGTTACAAACTGACACAATTCAATCGCGCTATCGACGGTCATCGCCAAGTCGGCTCGATCATGAAACCATTTGTTTATCTGACCGCACTGATGCAATCAGATAAATACAATCCATCAACCATTTTGCACGACACACCTTTCACTCATAAATATCAAAATCAATCTTGGTCGCCAGAAAATTATGGCAAAAAATATTTTGGCGACGTGCCGATGTTTTTCGCTCTTAAAAGCAGTTTGAATGCCGCCACTGCAAGCCTTGGCATCGAAATCGGAATTGATAAAATTATCGAAACTGCAAAAACCCTAGGACTAACTTCTGATTTACCAAATATTCCATCACTGACCTTGGGCTCTTTAGAATTATATCCTTACGAAGTTTTACAAGCATACTCGAGCATGGCCCGTTTGGGTTCTGAATTGCCACTGACAACAGTCAGAGCCGTTGTACAAAAAGATAAAATTCTTTTCAAAAATGAACCGCAAGCCACACAAAAAATTGAAAAGAAAATTATGGCTTCGTTGGTTTCAATGATGCAACAAACAGTAAAAAACGGCACAGCCCAAGCCATCATCAACAGCGGTTTCAAAATTCCAGCAGCCGGAAAAACCGGAACAACCTCTGATTCAAAAGACGCCTGGTTTGCAGGATTCACCGCAAGAAAAACATCAGTAGCATGGGTCGGCTACGACACCCCAACACCAAACGGCTTAACCGGAGCCAGCGGCGCCGTACCAATCTGGTTGCAGTTCATGAAACAAGTCACCGAAAACGATTCCATGCAAAACGAAGATTTCCCATGGCCCGAAGACATCAACAGAAAAACAATAACCTTCACCGAACCCATCAGCGAAGACTCCCCAACCCCAAAAACAACAGAAGCCGACCTAATCTTCGCCAATTAAAAATCCCGACCTAGTCATTCTGTATTTCAATATTCCGTATTTCTTTGTTTTATTTATTTACAATTCACTTCATGTCTAATTTGTCTTGTCATTTAAACATGAAGATATAAAGCCAATTTTTATGCAGCCTTTTTCATACGATCAAGACCATCTAAAATAAATACCCGTATTAGCACCTGATAAGGTATTCCTTGTTTTTCAGCTACAATTTTCAATTCCTGAATAGTCGTCTCATCAAGCGCAACACTAGTCGGCTTCTTAGGTGAATTTTTAAAACGCTTCATCGCCGCTAAGATTTTTTTAGAATCAAGATCAACCGGAGAACTGTACTCTTTAAGTGATTTTACGTAGGATTTCTTCATACTGCCTTCTCTCTTTCGCATGCGCTGGTCGCGCACTAATTACCCGAACTCGACCTTCTCTTAAGACAAATGCAACCTGCAATAACTTGCTATTTAATGTCGGCCCAACCAAACCCAATCGCTGTTCGATTGAAGCTGGACTCAGCTGAATACCTAATGGCAAAGCCTGACCAGAACGAAAAACAGCCTCAACCTCTTCAATTGATATTTTATGTTTTACAGCATTCTTTGTGCTATTACCCTTATCCCATTCAAACTCAAAATGAGAAGTTTCTAATATCCAAAACAACAACCATTCAACAAATTGCCACTGAGCCATAAGGCACTATATACATAGTGTCTTGATAGTGTCAAATGACTTGAATCGGTTTTTAACCTCAGGACCGTTTGTTGCAATTATTTATCTTTAATCAAAGATTTCATTCTAGATATATAACCGCCCCCTCAGCGAGCGAAGCAAGGCTGATCCCCGCCCCCGAGCCCGACCCCAACCAAACAAAAAAAAGAAAGAGGCCGTTCAAAAATGGTCAGCTGCAAGGCGGAAGGTTCAAAACGAACGCAGGCGTACCTTCAGGTACGTCGGAGAGAGGCTTTGAGCCTTCCAACGCAGTCAGATGGCCGTTTTTCAACGGCCGACCAATCAAAGATCTATAATTAAGCCTTCGTACGCAAACTCCCATTTCACCTCTGGCAAAACAATATTATTATTGCCGGCGGTTTGAGTTTTCCACTGAAAATATTCGACAGTCTGGTCATGCAGCTCTTGCAATTGTTCAATACCTGCACCTGGATCGTGGTGAGCAAACACCACATGTTTTATTTTTTTTTCAAAAGCTAAATCCAAACCCAACTGCGCAGCACTGTGACCCCAGTTTGCTTTTTCAACCAACTCGGGCAAAGTGTATTGCGCATCAAAATACATAAGATCGGCATCTAGATACAAAGGCAAATCAGGCCCCAAGGCCTCGCGCGTGGTGCGGGTTCCCTCTGTATCTACACAGTGAGCATAAGATTTACCATAAGCCTCGACACGAAAACCCCAACAAGGGTCTGGATGATCCAACTGATAAGGAGTGATTTCCATGTCTTTAAGAATTAATTTTTTACGTGGTTCTAAACGATGAAAATGAATTTCTGACATCAACTGTTCAAACGCCACCGGAAACAATGGTCTACGAAATTTAATCCGAATCATTTCTTCAAGCTCTGGCTGAACAGCATAAAAATGCACTCGATTGCCTTTAATAAAAAGCGGGGCAAAGAATGGCAATCCCAACAAATGATCCCAATGGAAATGTGTTAGAAAAATATGAATTTCAGATTGTCCTTTGCCAGCTGGACCTTTCATCATCTCTTGCCCAAGATTACGAATACCGCTGCCACCATCAATAATAATTTGAGTTTGTTTGGTTAAGACCTCGGCACAAGTCGTTGCTGTTCCATAACCACCAACATCAGGAACTTTTAACGAGGCTAAGAAGTTCGAAATATCAGACGCACCTTTGCCAGTTTCTACAAATTGGCGCAGAACTTTTTCTACTTCATGAATTCTTTCAGCAGGAGTTGGCGACGAAGGCAAAGACCCACGCACCCCCCAATATTTTATTCTCAACGACATAGGCTTTAAGGATGCCGTGAATGCTGACAACGCGCAAAAAAAAAGATCCAATCAGCACTAAAGACCTGATGCCAAATTGGCCAAAAATCTTGCTAGCAGACTGCAAAATCACAGCAAACAAACGCCAAACAAAGAGCCAAGGCGCACCACTGAACAAACGTCCACATAAGGCAGCAAAACTACAGGACAATATTGAATCGACGCGACCACGCATTTTCGGTTCATTTATTGCAAAGACATTTACTTGGTTAGCGAAATATTAACCTGAGAGACTGTTCGAAACTGTAAAGAATAAGCAAGAAAACAGCGACGGGTTTAAACTCTTAGGTTTCAAAAAAATATTCGCAGCAAAACTTATGGGGGCATTTTTGGAAATTAGACGCTGGGACAACATTGTAGCAATCAAAACCGAGCAGGGAAATCTGCTGGGATTTCATAGCTATAACCTTGAGGTCGCAGAAATTTCAGAAAACCTTTGGCAAGAGCTCGCTGAACCGACAAATAAAATTTCTGATTCGCATTCTGCAAGCCTGTTAGCGATGAAAGACTGGAATGCAGAACAATCCACCGAAACTTTCACCGAGAAAAAACAGAAAAAAGTTCAAAGCCTGTCAATAAACGTAACACAGGTTTGCAACCTACACTGCGTGTACTGTGCAGCTGGTGGCGACGGAACTTATGGTCGCGCACAAAGAAAAATTTCAATTTCAAAAACACTCCCTCAGTTGGATATATTACTGAGCCGTCTAGACGCCGGAGAGCAATTCAATATTACGTTCCTGGGTGGCGAACCTTTGCTTTACCCACAAGGCATGGAACTGATCGCTGAACACGCCATTGAAATTGCCGAACAAAAAGGAATCTCACTGCGTTTCCAAGTCATAACTAACGGCACCTTGTTCAATGAAGAAAACATAGCATTTCTCAAACGTTTTGATTTCAACGTAAGCATCAGTGTCGATGGACCACCACAAATCAATGATGTGCAACGACCATCGGCTGGCGGCACAGGATCAACTGCCAAAGTACTTGAAGGTCTACAGTTGCTTTTAAAAAATCGTTCAAAAAAACAAATGATCAAAGTTCAAGGTGTGTTTGGCCCACACAACACTCAAGTTTTTAAAGCCTACCAATTTTATCGCGAACTGGGAGTCGACAGCTTTGAGTTTAACTTTGACCAATCTAGCTCTGACGAAAATGCCAGTAAGCACTTTGTTACAGAAATGGAAAAAGTCTGTAAACACACCTTTGAAAATGGTGGCGAAACAGCGCTGAGGCAAATTCATTTTTTCGATCAACTCTTTTCACAAATGGACGAACATTATCGTATTGAAAATTTTTGTGGCTCAGGGCGCAGTTACGCAGTGATCGACGCCAATAACGTAGTTTTTGACTGCCCTTGGTCGGCCAACGATCTCTCTGCAAAGATTAGCCAAGGCACAGATTTTAAACCTGAACAGCTTCAACACTTGAAAACAACTTCGATTTCTACGAACAATTGTCAGCAATGCTGGGCCAGACATCTCTGTGGTGGAGGCTGCGCTTGGGCCCATAAACAAGCCACGGGTGATAAAACCCGCCCAGACCTTATTTTCTGTAATCGCACAAGAAACTTGATTTCACAGGGGATTTTATATTATTACCTATCTAGGAAGGAGCTCACATGAGCCAAACACAAGTCCAAACTCATATCAAAAAAATCAAAGCGAAAAGCTCTGTTCACGATGTTGCTAAAAACAACACCAAGGACTCAGCAGACGCTAAGACTAAGCCTGCTAATGACAAAGTGTTAACTGTACAAGAACCAACTGGCTGCCGCGTTCTTGGCATTTACTAATTTGTTTTTACCAATATAACTTTGATTTTTAGCATTGATTTATTATCTTTGAACATTTCAAAACTTTGATTGGTTATTTCTAATCAAAATGAATTGAACTCTTAGATATACAAATTGTAAAAAACTAAACTATACAAAATATAGTCAACAGCTAGGGTTTTCATATTCAATTTTTATTATCGCTCCTTCGTCACCGTTGGGTTCCGATTATCACAAGAGTTCTCTTTGCAACTCTTGTTGGGTATTTATCCTGTTATACAAATTTAGATTCCTTTGAATATTATTTTTTAGATCTCAGAACAAAACACAGACCTGCTCCGAAAAATACTGACAACATCTCATTGATTTTAATTCGACAAAAAACTGTCGAGGCAAATAAGGGTTTTCCAGGATTTGATTTACAAAAACAAGTTTTGGCAGAAATTATTAAAAACAACCCGCGCGCTGTAATTTATGTTTCCAATATTAAAAATTGGGTCGGATCCGAAGCTGAAAAAAAATCTTTTTCACAAACAGCTGAAAGCCTTCCGGCTCTCTATTTCCCAACTGATGAGCTTGAGTTAAAGGGCGAAAAAGGAAAGCTCTCTTTTGCCCCTCCGCTAGATAAATTAAAGGTCATCCCTGGACCCAAAACAATTGATAATAACCGCTATGGCAAAGACGGGGTCAGCCGAAGAATCATCCTCAGCTTTGAAGGCTCTGAGATGATGCACTCACAGATTGCGAAAACGTTAAACCCCAATTTTGATAATAAACATGTACGTGGTTCTTTTTCGCTTTATGAATCCTCTCAAACTCTGATTGATTTTCGCCCAATGAATTCTTACCCAGTAATTACATTTGAAGATATTTTGCGGCAAAATTATCGACCCGAACTCTTACAAAATAAAATTGTAATTATTGGCGACGATACGGGCTTAGACAAAAGAGATTATATTTACACCCCGCTAGATCGTCACGCAGATACAATGACTTTATCAGAACTGCATGCCAATATGTTAGAAACCTTGATTCGGGACTCGGCACCGGTAAAAGCCCCCGATTGGCTGAATTATTTTTTTACAATTTTAATTTCGATTCTCACCGTTCACGTCGTGCTGACTCTTAAGCCTCTTAAAGGTATTTTGATTTTATTAGGCACAGCTCTTGGTTTTACAGTTTTCTCTTACATTTCATTCTGGCCATTTGGATTTTGGATCGAATTGGCCCATCCCTATTTAGCAATTTTCTTATGTTATTATTTTTTCATTCCCTATCGTTTGATTATCGAAAATCGTAGATCTTGGGAGTACTTTCAAAAACACAAATTACTCTCTGAGGTCGAACAGCTAAAAACAAATTTCATTGGCATGATGTCTCACGATTTAAAAACACCGATCGCACGCATTCAAGGAATGACTGAAGTGATCTCGAAAGACCCGCAGCCATTATCGCACAATCAACGTGAAGCACTGGATACAATCAAGCACTCTGCAGAGGATTTATTAAAATTTATCAGTACTATTTTAAATTATGCTAAAATTGAAAGCCAAGGTGTTGAACTGCATCTTCAGGCCAAAGACATCAATGAAATTTTAAAAGAAGTGATTCGTAAAAATGAATTTTTGGCAAAATTAAAGCACATACAACTGATTACAGAGCTTGAACCATTATTTGCTTTGTCTGTTGATCCTGATTTGCTGAAACAAGTTTTTTCAAATCTCATTGAAAATGCTATTAAATACAGCCCCGAGAATTCAAAAATCTTAATATCTAGCGAAGAAACCGATAACAAGATCATCATTCAAGTTGCCGATCAGGGCATGGGAATATCACCAGATGATCTACCAAATGTTTTTATGAAATTTTTTCGCTCAAAAAATGCCAAAGCCTCACCAATCAAAGGCTCTGGTCTTGGACTGTACCTAGCAAAATATTTCGTAGAATTACATGACGGCAAGCTTTCATGTGAATCCACAATGGGACAGGGGTCAACTTTCACTGTTGAATTGCCTCTGTAAATTACTTCTCTAAATTATCTCTCTAAATAATTCACACCAAAGTGTACAAAACATTTACAAAGCGTCTATGACTGTTACGTAAAGTGTGTTAGACATCACGCAACGTTCAATTTGGAGGGTGTACATGTTGAAAGTACTTGTCGTTGATGATGACCAGGGGCTTCGTTTAGCAGTCAAATCTTCTTTGTTAGCTACACAAAGATTCGAGGTCGAAGAAGCTTTTGATGGCATGAATGCCGTTGAAAAAGCAAAAGCCTCTGAATTTGATATCGTCATTCTGGATGTCGACATGCCTCGAATGAATGGGCTTGAAGCATTAAAACACATCAAAGAACACAATCCAGGAACCATTGTCATTGTCATGACAGCTTTTGCAACCATCGATCACGCAGTCCAAGCCGTAAAGGATGGGGCCTACAATTATCTTTCTAAACCTGTCCAGGCTGAAGACCTTATTGCCCTGATCGACCGTGCCGTGGCCGCAATGAATATGATTTCAAGTGCAGTTGCCTCATCCCCGGTCATTATGGAAGGTGGACGTAAATTCATCGGCAACAACCAACAAATGCAGAAAGTTTTCAACATCATTCACCGATTATCCAAGGTCGACACGCCCGTTTTGATTCGCGGTGCCTCTGGGACTGGCAAAGAACTTGTTGCACGCGCGATCCATTACAACTCGGGCCGCAAAGATGAAAAATTTGTAGCTATCAACTGCTCAGCGATTCCAGAAAATCTTTTTGAATCTGAACTTTTTGGTCACGAAAAAGGATCTTTCACCGGAGCTGATCAAAGAAAAATTGGAAAATTCCAATTCGCCGAAGGCGGAACTTTGTTTTTAGACGAAGTCGGTGACATGCCTGTTTTGATGCAAGTGAAATTGCTTCGAGTATTACAAGAAAAATTATTTGTACCAGTTGGCTCCAACCGCGAAATTCCGACTAACGTACGAATCATCGCTGCCACCAATAGACCCCTGGAAGACATGATGAAAGCCGGCACCTTCCGCGAAGATTTATTTTATCGCCTGAATGTAATCCCAATATTTTTGCCTTCATTGATTGATCGCAAAGATGATTTAGATAAACTAGTGCAAATATTCATTAAAAAATTCAACGAAGCTCATAATAAACGCATTATTGGCGTCAGCACAGATGCCTTGAACGTTCTAAAAAAATATGAATGGCCAGGCAACATTCGTGAATTGGAAAATGTTATCGAACATATGTTCATTATGGAAAATTCAAATTATCTGACATTGTCATCTATTCCTGAATCTTTACTGTCTGCTACTGGCACCATTTTGCCAGAACCATCTATGAGAGCTACACAATCCTCTGCCGGAGATGAAGAATTGGCATTGAGAGTAACTTCTGAAGATGCCGATGACGAAAGTGATGATTTGGACCTTGATCAAGAGGTTTCACCAAATGCTGCAATTCCCGCAGGCAGTTACAATGGTGAAAGTTTAGATTTCAATGCGCAAAAAGAAACTTTTGAAAAAGAATTTATTATCAAAGCTTTAAAAACATTCAAAGGTCGCATCAATCAAACTGCATTGCACGCTAACATTCCCAAGAAAACACTACTTAGAAAAATTGAAAAGTATGGGATCATCGCTAAAGATTATGCCAATCTTTAGCCTGCCCCAATAACCGCCGCTAACTCCCATACGGGAATTGCGACGACAAACGTTGAGTCAAACTGTGAGTCAAGCGGAATTTGCCTCTTGTCTCTTTGCAAATGGTGATTTTTAAACTTGAAAGGTTGGCGCGAAAAATCTATTTTTTGAGCCCCGTGATTTTAGGAAAACAACTATCAATGACAATGAATC
>CAZMVK010000039.1:0-6685 GCA_964569545.1 uncultured Bdellovibrio sp. | reverse complement strand
GCTTATACCAAAGACACTCTGGTACAAGCCTATGCGTGGCTTCAATCTCAAAGCGAACAAATCAAAGAAATGGCGACATCGCCTGATACTTTGGTCAGCTTGTTTGTGAAAGCTAAACTACAGGGACACGCTGCTCTTGAAAGACCAAGCATTCAAAATTTTAAAAATGAGTTAAGAAGCTTAGCCGGTATGATGGGCGAATTTGAAGTTGTTGACCAACCCAGTGAAAATGGAGGTCCTCCAACCGTGCGCATTCGTCCACCTGAAAGACAAGAGCAAAGAATAGAACCTAGGATTGAACCTAGAATTGAACCAAGACACGAGACTCGACAAGAAGCTCGTCATGAAAAACAAGAGTCTCGACAAGAAACCCGTCACGAAACTCGTCATGAGATTCGTCATGAAATTCGCCATGAAACAAAGCAATCCGATGAGCTTGATGCTCACACATTGACTATGATCCAAGAGGTCAAAAATCAATTCAACCTCAGTACGAACTCTGAGGCCCTTCGACTTCTTGTCGCTGCCGGCTATAAACGCATTCGTGATATTTTGTAAAAGTTGACGGATTGCAGAACGCTGTTTAGCCTGTATCTCTGTAATACAACAAGGATTGTTATGAAGAAAAAGTATCTGATACTGGTGGGTTTTTCTGCATTGTTGATCATTCTGGATCAGCTGATTAAAAATTATGTTCACACCCATTATCAATTGGGCGAATCACATTCAGTCATTCAGGGCTTTTTCAATATCACTTACGTTCGCAATTTTGGTGCGGCTTTTGGTTTTTTAGCAGAGTCCCATCCCACCTTTCGTGAAATTTTCTTTTTAGCTATGCCACCTGTCGCACTGACAATTATTTTGTTTATTTTGCGCACTGTTGATGATTCAGATTTCAAACAAATTCTTGCACTGTCATCAGTTTTTGGTGGAGCTATCGGCAATTACATAGATCGCATTCGTTTTCGTTATGTGATCGATTTTTTAGATTTTCATTTAAATGAAAAATACACTTGGCCGGCATTTAATATTGCCGACTCTGCCATCGTTTGCGGCGTCAGCTTTTTACTGATCTTGATGTTTTTTGAAAACAAGGCCCTAGAAAAACAGAAAGCGAAAGCTTAAGCAGATGTTTCCTGAATTGTCTCTTGGCAACGGCTGGAACATTCCGACAGCGGTTTTATTTGTATCTCTGCTATCAACCTTTATTCTATTTTACATTTACAACAGAACTCAAAAATATCCACAGTTCGAAACCAGCACAGTTCTAGATTTGACCATGCTATTAATGGTCACTGGTTTTATTGGTGCGCGCCTTATGCATGTCGTTTACGAAAACCCAGAATATTACTTTCAAAACAACAACTGGCCTCGAATGTTTTATTTTTGGCAAGGTGGTTTTGTTTTTTATGGTGGTTTTTGGTTAGCGCTGTTGAGTGGTTTTATTTTTGTGCAAATTAAAAAAATTAATTTCTGGCAATGGGCTGATTTTTTGAGCGTACCAATGGCTTTAGCTTATGGCCTGGGTCGCATCAGTTGTTTGTTAGCTGGATGTTGTTATGGCAAAGCTTGTGAATGGCCTTGGGCAATCAGCCTGAGTTGGGATCAGCATTATGTTTTACGTCACCCAACTCAGATCTATGCTTTGATTTGGGAGCTGTCTGTTTGGCTTTTGCTTTTACAAATTGAAAGAAAAAAGGCTGAGCAGAAATGGAATCCCGGAATGCTGTTTTCCATTTGGATTATTTTGCATGGTGCTGGGAGATTGATTATGGAATATTTTCGTGACGATTTCCGTGGACAGATTTTTCTATCTCTTACAATTTCAAGCTGGATCAGTTTAAGCTTAATCGTTGTAGGCTTTTCAATATTACAAAAAAAATCGAATAGAACTTAGCTTTAAAAGCCACTTTTATAAAAACCAAGCACAAATTACTGTCCAAAATATGACGGTCGTACCTTTCTGTATTCACGTGTAAAGTAGCTCCACCTCAAACCCGGAGCTCAATTGAAAACAATGAATAAAACTTTCTTCAATTTATTTCTTGCTGTCATGACAGTAACTTCTTGTCAGTATGCATTCGCAGAAAACATTAAAACTCTTCACACTAAAGATGTTTTATTGGGTACATTAGCCGTTGGCTGTCAACCAAAGGGACTCAAAATTACATCCAAAGACGACGCTTGGATTGCTGAAATGTGTGGGAAGTTTAATCCAGAAACTAATAAACGCGAACCAAGCACCTCTGTTGTCGACATTAATTCTGAAAAACTCATAACGACAATACGTACACCTATGGGCGCTCGCACAGGAATAATGGGAAATACAGAAGTTGAATTTACCGAAAATGAACAATACGCATTGATTGCACGAGCCGAAGGAGATGGCCACAGTTCTGTTTTTCCAGGCTACGGCATGATTACCGTCGTTAATACCGAAACACTTAAAACAATAAAATATATTCCCGTTAATGGAAAAGGCGCAAAAATTATTAATCGTCGACCGAATCTTGGCGACAGCAGCGAAATCATCTATGTAGCAAATTATTTTTCTGATGATATCTCGGTTCTCGACACCCACGGCTTGAGTGAAAATGGCTCAATGGACGGACGTTCTTTTTATAAAGGACGAATTATCTTAAAAACATCTTTTGGCAGGCCACCACATACAAAAAAAATCGCACCTCGAGGCGTTGGATTTATTGCAGGTGGAAAATATGCACTCATATTAGCCACCGAAACTGGATCACTTATTGTAGTTGATTCCATTCATCACAAACAAATAATAGAGCTGGCTCCCTTGCCCGCATCAATCGCAGGAAGAGACGTTAACGTCAGACATATCGTCATAACAAAAGATGGAAATTATGCTTACCTGAGCCATATGCGTGGAAATGCAATTTCAAAAATTGATTTGACTAAATTTACTTCAATTCTTGAAGCGGCTGTTGCAAATAAAAAAACTCAGCTTGCTGCCTCCGTATGGAATGAAATTCTCACACCGATTGGCGACAACGCAAAAATAATGGTATTAGAAGATTATCCAGCAGACCATCCAAACTTTGCAGGAAAAAAATGGAATTTAGCACATCCAAACACAATCGTTTTGGATCCAGTAAACAATCGTTATCTTTATGTTTCACACCGAACGACTAGCAATAAAAACTATGAAATCATTGATCCAAAAATTAAAGGCAAAATCGATATCATAGATTTACAAAATGGACGAATCGTTATGTCGTTAGTTGGCGGCTCTCAGCCTACAGCTCTAGATGTTTCTGTAGACAATAGCTTGTTGGTTTCTGCTGGCTTCAAAGACAGTAAATTGTATTTTTATGATCTTAAAAGAATTCTTTCAATTTATGAATCTACTGTTAAATAAGAACTTATTATTCAATTTGATTTTGCAACTGAAAGAAGGACCTCTCCAGGATTTTAAAAACTGGTCATCTATTTAACAACTGTAAAAAAAATATTTGTTACAAAAAAGGGTATAATTTAAATAAGTTAGCCACAAATTCTCTTTTTGAATCAAAAAACATCAACAGTCAAAAATGATAAATTAAGACTAATAATCAATGTGTTTGATCTGAAGTTTGGCCTAAGATTTGAAGTATAATTCAAGTAACGGGGGTATCATGAAAAAGAGATTTTTAATTTTAGTTTTAAGTTTGTGTGTAATTGCTAAATCTGAAGTAGCGCATAGTACTAGCGTAAGTATGACGCAAAATATTGCAGAAGCGGGAAGTTTAAAAATAGGTTTTCAAAATAACAGAGTTTATATAAAAGGTGTGGCTCCTCGAAAAGCAAATAAGGCTTTATATGTAATTGTTGAAAGCGTTAATGATAACAGAGACGCTCGTGTCGCTGCTCAAAAATGCTTAACATCGTCACTTATAGCAAAAACTTTTAATTCAATGCTTCGTTCTAATTACCGCGTCTCAATTAATATAAAAAAAATATCATCTAGCGGCAGATGGCAGGAGCACCTGTCATGCTCAATAGTATCAAATTAAACTAAAAAAGTAGGAATTATGGAATACAGATTGTTGCTATTGGGTTTTTGTTTAATTATTTCAGCTTTGTTGATGAATTCTGAAAAATCATCAGTAGTTCTTCATAAGATTTATGCCAAGAGATCTGATAGCAACAATTTATCTAATTCAAAAATTAATATTGTTAAACATGAATTCGTTGAAGGTTATTCAAGCGTAGTCCATCCTAAATTAACTAATTCTAATACAGAATCAAATGGCACTCATTTAAACACAAACACAAAAGCTTCATTAGAAGCTCGAAATTCACGTGAATTTGACAATATAAATAGCGATCCAATCATCCCTTATTCTGAGGAAGCAATATTAAGCAAAAAAATTAATGAGTTGATTGCAATGCAGACCGAAGAAAATAAAGAGGAGATCGAAATGAAACTAGAAGATTTGATTTATAAGTACTCGACAAATGAACAGAGAGAACAATACGATCGCGATCTTGATCAAATCGACAATCAAATCTATTCTATAAATTAAATGGCTTCGACTTAGGTATGCGTCGAAAGAGCGGACAAGCGAACAGAAACCCTTCTCGTAGACATCAATGCACTGGAGAATGAGTCTTGCGGCAAGATTTCTATGAAGAAATCAAGCAATACCAAGAGTAGTATCGGCGTATTTTAAAAACTGCTGACATAGAGTACCCTGAAAACAAAACACAAAGGACTCAATCCAAATCCAGAAACTTGCTCGAACAACTTTTATAAAAATGATTATGGTTAGACGAACAGGCCCTTGCAAAACTCTTCAGGCTATTCTGCCAAGCAAAATAGTTTTGCAACAGCCTGCTAACTTTTCGGTCGATGAATACCTTTATAAAGATTCTTTTGGTCTATTTTAAAACTGTATAGTTTTTTGACAGCACCACAATTTGCGTCACTTTTGTAAAAAATCTTAATTTCTATCTTAAAAAGTCTTATTAAATGAGTATTTAAAGCCTCTAAAACGATTCAAATTGCCTCCTGTGGCGGGCGTTATCTGTGGAAATGGCATGAATACTGAACTCTTCATATTATTGGAATCTCAATAACTGACGGAGCTGAATATGTATAAACAAGGTATTTTAATTTGCGCTTTTGTTTTAGCTGCTGCGGCTTGTGCCAAAAAAGACAACTCTTCCTCTGGGGGCGGCGATACAACAACACCTCCTGTTACAACTTTCACAGTTCCTAATGTGCCAGTTGGTTTTTTCGCACAAAATCAGAAGATGAATTATTATTATCCTACAACTCAAGCAACCACGTACAATCTAAACTCCAGTGGAATGCGTGATATTTTACGTCTTGCCATGGGTGTTTGTGATCGTGACCATGCTAATGGTGGAACTGCGGCTTGCCCTGCTTGGATTCAAGGTTTTAATGATATCGTATTATTGTCTGAGGCGTCTCAAGCAAATACTGTTCGTTTGATTTTACGTTCTTATCCCGACACTTCTTGCCAATCACCAACATATTGCAGTTCTTATTCTTATAGCTTACCAAGTTTTGCACAAATTTTTGGTGCTGCACTTTTAGGAATCAATTCATTTAACAATGCTGGTTATTACAATCCAATGGTCTTAAACATGACGATCTGGCCAGTGAATGATTCTAAAGGTTTCGAATTGCGTGGATATCCACCAGCTGGAGCGACCTTTCATGGTGGCAGCAATTTATTGCTTCGCTTTCGAGTTGAACAAGGCAAGCTGGATGATAACGGTTGGGATTTTACTCTTTATTATAATGAAACCGTTGCAGCCAGTGGACACATGTCCCGTTGCATGAGCAACAATTGTGGACTGTAATTATTTTTTAATCATACGAACGCAAAGATCAAACACTAGGTATAGTTTTATTAATTAAATATAATTCATTTTTTTACTGTATCTCGTTTGAGCTTTGATCAACATAGCGAATCTGAGATCACCTTACATTGAAAACTCAGACGTGCTTGATCTGCAAAAAGATAAGAGCTAAGATAAATAAATGGAATCAAAAAAATTCGTTAATTGTCCAAACTGTAAGAAGCCCAGTTTATTTTCTAGCGAAAATCCATATCGTCCATTTTGTTGTGAACGTTGCCGATTGATAGACTTGGGCAAATGGGCAAATGAAGAATACAAAGTTGCAAGCAAAGAACCTGTTTATATTGAAGACCAAGATCTGATGTTAACAGAACCTGAAGAAAATGATGATTCAAACGAACATAATTGAACATTATCGCATCTCTGCGGTGACGCAAACCTCTGAAAATCAAAAAATCTTTGACGCAGAATAAATTAAGCCCTCTAATTGTCTGGCTGGGCCGTAGAGGTTCGACAATTAGGAATAACGAAGAACAAGCAACAACGAAGAAGGAGTTCACGATGAACAAACAACAGTTAATCGAAAAAATCGCTACAGAAACTAAATGCACTAAAGCTCAAACAGAAAATATTTTGAATTGCGCTTTTGACACCATCAAAAAGAACGTAAAAAAAGGCGACGATGTTAAACTTGTTGGCTTTGGTACTTTCACAAAAGCTAAAAGAAAAGCTCGCATGGGCCGTAACCCACAAACTGGTAAAGCAATCAAAATTCCAGCTTCTTGGGCTCCTAAATTCCGCGCTGGCGCAGAATTCAAAGCTCTTGTTAAATAGTTTTTGATTTTAATAT
>CAZMVK010000038.1:11098-23601 GCA_964569545.1 uncultured Bdellovibrio sp. | reverse complement strand
CATCAAGGTTAAAGGTGTCAGTCGTGTTGTTTACGATGTGAACTCATAACCACCTGCAACTATTGAGTGGGAATAATTATTCATGAGTTTTGTTCATCTTCATACGCATTCTGAATATTCTTTGCTCGAAGCCAGTTGTCGAGTGAAAGGTATTGCTAAAAAAGCGGCAGAGTACGGCATGCCGGCAGCGGCATTAACGGACAATGGTAATATGTTTGCTGCCATTGAGTTTTATTTTGCGGCTTTGGACAAAGGTGTAAAGCCGATCATTGGTTTAGATGCCTACATGGCACCAGCTTCGCGGTTATTGAAAAGCCAAGATCGAAATGAAATTCAAAAACCAAATACGCGTTTAGTTTTATTGGCGCAAAATTTAGATGGCTATCGTAATCTTTGCCAGCTCTCAAGTATTGGTTACCAAGAGGGCTTTTATTATAAACCAAGAATAGATTATGAAGTTTTAGAAAAACACTCGTCACATTTGATTGCCCTGTCGGGTGGACTTCGTGGAGAGATTGCACAAAGTTTTCTAAATGAAGGGCCGGACGCTGCTCTTGAAAAAATCAGACGTTTGCAAAAAATATTTTCTGATCGATTTTATTTAGAAATGAATCGTACTGGTTTGCCAGAGTGGAAAGACTTAAATAATTTTTTGCTTGAAGCCAGTCGTATCACCGGTGCGCCTTATGTGGCAGCAAATGATGTGCATTATCTTGAGCAAGATGATCAGATGGCACAAGAGGTTCTGATTTGTATCGGTACCAATAAGTCACTGCAAGACGAGTCCCGTTTTAAGTTGGGTAGCAATCAATTTTATTTCAAAAAGCCAGAACAGATGCGAGAGTTGTTTCGTGATTTGCCAGAGGCTTGTGATCGTACTTTGGAAATTGCTGAGCGCTGTGATGTGAAATTTAAAATGAAAGACAGCTCTGGCAAGGCGATTTATCATTTGCCAAGTTTCCCTACAGAGGGCGGCGCCAGTTTAACCGATGAGATCAGGCGATTGTCACTAGAGGGTTTAGAACGTCGTTTTTCTGAAGCACTGCTAGCAAATGAACCTATTCTTGAAGAAAAAAAACCTGATTATTTTAAACGTTTGGATTATGAACTCTCGATTATTGATCGCATGGGCTTTAATGGTTATTTTTTAATTGTCCAAGATTTCATTAATTGGGCTAAAGAAAATGATATCCCTGTGGGGCCGGGACGTGGTTCTGGTGCGGGCTCTTTGGTGGCTTACAGTTTGCGAATCACTGATTTAGATCCATTGCCAAATTTTCTACTGTTTGAGCGATTTTTAAATCCTGAACGTATTTCGATGCCGGATTTTGATATCGATTTTTGTCAAGATCGTCGCCAAGAAGTCATTCAATATGTGACAAAAAAATATGGTCCACCTTCGGTTTCACAAATTATAACTTACGGAAAATTACAGACTCGGGCCGCGATCAAAGATGTCGGTCGGGTGCTGGGTTTGACCTTTGCCGAAGTGGATGTAGTTACTAAGCTCATTCCAGAAAAATTAAATATCAGTATCAAAGAAGCTCTAGAAATGGAGCCGCGAATTCATGAGATGATGGAAACGAATCCTCAGGTTTCTACACTGATAGATTTAGCGCAAAGGATTGAGGGCATGGTTCGTCATGCCGGTATTCACGCAGCCGGCGTGATTATCGCAGATGGTGAGTTGGTTCGTCATGCTCCATTGTATAAGGGCGCCGAGGGCGAACAAGTCGTTCAATACGACATGAAGCATGCGGAAAAAATTGGTTTGATCAAGTTTGACTTTTTGGGTCTTAAAACTTTGACTCACATCAAGCATGCGGTTGGTTTGATCGCAAAAAATCGCGGCGTTGAAATTTTACCACATATGATTTCGTTGAAAGATGCTGCGGTTTTTGAAATGATGTCTCGTGGAGATACAGCTGGAATTTTTCAATTTGAGGGCGAAGGTATTACCGATGCCACCAGAAAAATCAAACCATCCAGTTTTGCCGATATCACGGCGATCACTTCGTTGTATCGCCCGGGTCCGATGGCTAACATTCCTGATTTTACCAAACGTAAACATGGTGAATCCCCAGTTGAATATTTGTTGGCTGATACCGAAGAAGTTTTAAAAGAAACCTATGGGATTATGGTTTACCAAGAGCAAGTTATGGGTATTGCCTCGCGCATTGCCGGTTACAGTCTTGGTGAAGCCGACATGCTTAGACGGGCCATGGGTAAAAAAATCAAAGAAGAAATGGATCAACATCGCGTGCGTTTCTTGGATGGAGCCAAACAACGTGGTTACGATGTTGGCAAGTCCGAAGAGTTATTTGAATTGATGTACAAGTTTGCCGATTACGGATTTAATAAATCCCATGCCGCAGCTTACTCGGTCATCACTCTGCAAACAGCATGGCTTAAATGTCATTATCCGGCAGAATTTTTTGCAGCTCTGTTATCAACTGAGATTTCTGATACTGATAAAATTGTCAAATACGTTAAAGATGCACAAAAACGTGGTCTTAAAATTTCCCCTCCACATGTGAATTATTCAGATTATTTATTTACAGTTCATGGTGATGATATTTATTTCGGTTTGGGTGCGATCAAGGGTGTGGGCGAATCTGCAATCTCGGCGATTATTGAAGCTCGTGGAGACACTCCATTTACAAGCCTTGAAGATTTTTTTGCTCGGGTTGATATTCGTAAAATAAATAAAAAAGTGATCGAGTGTTTAATCAAAGCCGGTGCTTTTGATGGTTATGGTCCACATCGTGCCGAGATGATGGCTGGTTATCACAAATATGTAGACCGCGCTGATGAGACTCGTCGTGATAAAGAAATGGGACAGACTAATCTTTTTGATTTGATGTCCGATGAGGCCAATGGTCCTTCAGAGAACAAAGTTGTTTTAGACAAAGCCAAGCCTTGGACACGTACGGCGTCTTTGGCTTTTGAAAAAGAAGTTTTAGGTTTTTATTTGAGTGATCATCCATTGAAAGGTTTTGATAATCTTTCATCTGTATGGACCTCGGGTACAGTCGCTGATCTTTCACGTATTGGTAAAGAACACGCACTGAAAACTACAAAAGAAGAGCCAGCTCCACGCAAATATGACCCGCGCAATCGGGATCAAGGTAAAAAGCGCATCACTGTCGCCGGTCTTTTAACTGAGGTGCGTGAGTTGATTACTAAAAAAGGCACGCGCATGGCCTTTGCCAAAATTGAAGATTTGACGGGAACTTGTGAGGTGGTGATTTTTCCAGATGCCTTTTCGCGATTGGACCAGATGCTTAAAGACGAGCGCCCCATGTTGATTGCAGGATTGCTTGAGGTCAATGAAGAGGGCATTGCTAAGATTATTTTAGACAATCTGTCGCCTCTCGAGGACGTGATTCGAAAAATGCGAAAAATGACATTTTGGTTGGATCGTATCCCGGGTGATTCGTATGAAAAATTGTACTCGGTATTACAGCAAAATCCAGGAAACACAGCGGTTGAGTTTAAGTTGTTATTAAAAGATTTAAAACAAGAGATCAGTTTAGATGTCGAGGGTATTTCAGGGGTTGCACTTTCCAGTGAATTCTTTGAGAATATTCATAGTCAGTTTGGTTCGACCCATTTTATTGAGGTGAATGCATGAAGCACGGAAGCTTTAAATATTTGATTCTGTTTTTATTTGTAGGTTTAGGTGTTAGTGTATCACCTGTACAAGCACAAAACACTCGTTCAATGGTTGAGCGTGTTTATCAAGGTCACAGTGCCAATAACAACCCAGTGATTGCCAAACAAGAGATGACCAATCAGGCGATCGATAAAATTTCTGAAGACTTGATAAAAGAAATTATTGGTGAATCCAAATACAATCGTAATAAATCAATGATCACCAATAAAATTGTCAGAAACTCGGCTCGCTACATTCCTTTAATTAAACCTGGAGAATTACAATCCTTAGTTGAGCCTGCTGCGGCTGGAGCACCTGCTGTGTCAGCTAGTGGTTCAGCAAATCTATCGATGAGTTTAACTTTAAAGGTGAACGTCGAAGATTTGCAAACTCTGCTTTTGCAAAATGGTTTATTCTACGAGAGCGATTCAACGCCGATTATTTTGCCAACTATCAAATTCGTCGATCGTGAGCATGCGATCAGTTATGCTTGGTGGATGAACGAAGTGGATTCTGTCGCAAAATCTTTTTTGCTGAAACAAAGTCATTTTTGGGAACAATCCTTAAACTCAGCTTTACAGAAAAATCTATTTTATTTGATTTTGCCAGACCGATATCATTACCGTTCATTTGTGCCACAAGCTTTGCAGCAAGAAGTTTTCCGTCGTGAAGATTGGCAGGCGGTTGCTGCGAAATTATCGTCTTCGATTTTGTTGCAGGGACAAATTATTTATAGCAAAAGCCCTGAAAGATCCGAAGCTCATCTGATTGATATTTCATTGTCAGCTGTGCAAATGAGTAATGGTCGAGTGATTGCTGAGCTCAGCCGTCAATTTGAAACAGATCTGGGTGTGATGGAAGCCATGGTTGATCGAAAAACGAAAGAGATTGGTGAGGGTTTATCATCCGATTTAGCAACTCAGGTTCTTGAGGCTTGGCAAAAAGGTTCATTAGGTTCTTCATTATATCGTTGGGTGGTGCGGGGAAGAATTCCATTGAATAAACAAGAGGCCATGAAAGAAATGATGAAGGCCAAGGTCCGGGAAATTAAAAATATTAATGAACGCCTGATTTCATCAGACGAGATTGTTTTTGAGGTGGATTCTTCTGCTGGTACAAAACAAATGTCACAAAAAGCGCCCGAGATCGATGTTTCTGGAATGAAAATCGTATTGGAATCTGCCACTGAAGCAGAAATGATCTATCGAGTGAGAGGTGCTGAATGAGTTTTAATACAAAAATATATACCCTAATGGTTTCGATTGTTTTTGCCAGTGGCCTGTTGTCGTGCACGACTGAATCCATTGTTGGCAATCCTGTCACTGTGAAATCAAAGGTGAAAGATGTTGATTTTCAAGCGCGAAAAGAAGATTCAGCACCGCGAAAAAGATTGATGATTTTACCTTTTTTAGATGTCAGCGCTCAACGTCCACAATCTTTGCGCGATAATGCTCGTTCCGAAGTGATTAAAGATTTAAATCTCAAGGCGGATTTGATTGCCTTAGACAGCCGTGATTTGAATTTGGATTTCAGCAAAAATATTAGCAAGGGTGAATACAAGCTTGATGATATTTCAAAGCTAGCAAAAGATCTTGGTGTGGCGGCGATTTTAGAAGGTAAAATTGTTGATTTAAAAGTAAAACGCAAAGCAGATGCTGTGGGTGTTTTTCGTCAAATGAAAACAACATTTGAGGTGCAAGTTCGAGTGCGTATTGCTTCGGCTCGCTCTGGTAAAGAATTGTTTAATACTTTGAAAACAGTGACTGTCGAAGAAGCCACAACTCGAGTGGCAGAAGCGGTTGAGACGGATGCATTTTTTCAGTCACATCCTGATATCTTAGAGAATTTATTGAAAGAAGCTTTTTTGGATTTCACGCCACAAATTGTCGCGACGCTTTCGAAATTAAATTGGGAAGGTCGTATTGCTGCCATCAGTGGTGATCGGATTTTTTTAAACGTCGGTCGCATTTCGGGATTGCAAGTCGGTGACATATTAAAAGTCAGCGACGAGGGTGATGAAATATATGATCCACAATCTGGAAATTATATTGGGAAAGTTCCAGGAAGATTAAAGGGAACATTAGAAGTAGTCAGTTATTTCGGTCAAGATGGCGCAGTTTCTGTTATACATTCTGGAGCAGGTTTTAAAGAGAATGATCGTATCGAGTTGTATTAATTTTTTTAAAAAAGTGATTTAACAGAGTTGACCGATTTTTCTTTTTAGATAAGATCATTTTTTTTACAAGAGAGAAAAAATGTCTGATGATATATCAAAAAATGAAAATGTAAGTGATAATAGAGAAAACAGACTTGAAACTCGGGTCGGAGTTTTGATTGCTGTTTTTGCGGCGATTATGGCGATCAGTGATTTGTTTGCTGGCAAATTTGGTGAAGATGAAATCAAATTTACCAACGAAAAATCAGCAGCATATTCTTGGTATCAAGCTAAAAGCATCAAACAAACTTTGGTCGAAGGTCAGGCTGATTTGTTAAAAAGTTTGATTATGGGGCATGTGATTCAGCCAAGTTCCCAAGTTGCTATTGAAAAACACATTTTAGATTTGCAGAGCAAACAACAGCGATACGAAAAAGATAAAAAAGAAATTTTGATGGGCAGTCAATCTTTGAAAAAAGAAGAGTGGTCGCAAGAGGTTGATGGCAAGCTTGGTCAGGTCTTTGGCGCAAAAGAATACGAAGCGCGTATAGAGGTTTTATCTAAAATTGGTGATCAGTTTGACGTGGCCAATTTGTTTTTTCAATTGGCTTTGGTTTTGGGAGCCATTTGTTTGGTCAGTCGAAAACAAAAAGCACAAAAAATGTTTTATGCCCTGATGTTTACGTTGGGAATTTTAGGCACAGGATTTAGTGCTTATGCTTTTTATCTGTCAATGACATAGAATAGAGCAAATTTAATTTTTCATCTAAAGCCTGAATATTTATTTTGCTATTATCTGATTGTAGAGAGAAAAAGCCCAGTGTTGAACCTTGAAACAAGATTGGGTTGCGTGACTTCATTAAATGCGAAGCGCTGGCGCCCGCACCAGATACAATCATTAAAGTTGGACATTGTTTAATATTGCCGTCCAGTACTTGTAAGCTGTGATCGTGTCCACAGAAATAAATGTCTGCTTTACCGCAAATATTTTCTTCGACAAATTCTTTGATGCGAATTCCTGAAAAGATAGGCAGTTTGAAAATCCATCTCTCTTGGTCTTTGTAAAGACCAGCATTGCCGTACTCATCATTGGAAATATAGGGATGGTGTCCGCTAACAATAAACCATTTGTTTTTAGCTTTTGCCAGAGCATAGGCTTCGCGTAACATAATAGCTTGTTCGGAGATGTCATGACCGTACAAAATACGTGGAGTGTCGATAACGGCGATGATCTCGTTTTCTTTTTCAACAAAATAAAAAGTATTTGGCAGAACAAATTGAGGATTTAGTTTTGAGTATTCAACCTGCATTTTGCCCAGATGCCAGATGTAATTTAAATCTCCGTAATCGTGGTTGCCCAAAGTCATATACATAGGAAATTGCAATTTCTCATAATAATCTGCAAACAGTCTTTTCATGATGGGATCATTGGCGTCTTTCATGGATCCGCCATAAATATTATCACCAGTCATGATGCCGAATTCGCAGTTGCCATTGAGGCAATGTTTTTGCAAAGCTTCGCTGACCAGCTTTTGTCCATCGTTTCCTTTGCCGGTGTCACCAAGTACTACAAATTGAGTAGCGTGGGTATTTTGAAACAAAATGAAAATAGCAAAGAAAACAATTGATCGTGTGAAAGATTTTATCATTGTTTGACACCTATTTTTTTTGAAAGAAAAATGAAGGTTTTATTCCTGAGTGTTTATTGCATGAGTTTTGGCTTTGTATGTCTAAATATCCATCTAGAGTTGTATTGAGAGATTCAATATCTTCAAGGGCTTCTCGGCTTTGATCTTTGATGAAATCGGGACTGAGCTGGTTGGGTGTATTGTTTAACTGATCAAACAACTCGAGTTTTGATTTTATTTTGTTGTGTGTGATTTTAATATTTTTATCGAGTTTTTGGCAGTCCACAATGTCGTCACTTTGTCTATCATCAGCGCGTGTGATTTGTGTTAAAAACATTGAAGAAATGGTCAGAATGGTTGCGATAGCAAGTTTTGATTGAAACATACTTTGGTACCTACCTTTTTGTATTTTGCATAATAGCGTATGTGCTCTAGAGCCAACAGTGTCATATTTTAGACAGGTAAAATGGTGAAAGTTTCAACTTGTTTTCTGTCTGCAGAGTCGTAAGATTGTCCCATGAAATACAAAAATCTATTCACACCATTAGACTTAGGCTTTACCGTCCTCAAAAATCGTTCTTTGATGGGCTCAATGCACACCGGGCTTGAAGAGGTTAAGGGCAGCAGTGAGAAGCTAGCTGCGTTTTATGCTGAAAGAGCTCGTGGTGGTGCTGGTTTGATTGTGACCGGGGGGATCTCGCCAAACGTGTCAGGTCGATTGACTCCATTTGCTTCGCAGTTGAGTTTTTTTTGGCAAGTGGGACACCATAAAAGAGTGACCGACGCTGTCCATGCAGCCGGAGGTAAAATTGCTCTTCAGATTTTACATGCTGGTCGTTATAGCTATCATCCTTTTTCAGCAGCACCTTCAAAGATAAAATCACCGATCACTCCGTTCACGCCTAGGGCGATGTCTGCCTGGGGAGTGAAAAAAACAATTTCAGATTTCGCTCACTGCGCTCGTTTGGCACAAAAAGCAGGATATGATGGTGTTGAAATCATGGGTTCAGAAGGTTATTTGATCAATCAATTCATAGTTGCCAAAACAAACCAACGCAAAGACCAATGGGGCGGCAGTTACGAAAATCGTATGCGTTTTGCTATTGAGATTGTGAAAAAAACAAGAGCTGCTGTAGGCAAAAATTTTATAATCATTTTTCGTTTGTCTCTTTTAGATTTGGTCGAGCAGGGTAGTACTTGGGAAGAAGTTGTGCAATTAGCGCATGAACTTGAAAAAGCGGGAGTGACTATTTTGAATTCTGGTATTGGTTGGCATGAGGCCCGGGTACCGACAATTGCAACCAAGGTTCCCCGTGCCGCATTTACTTGGATGACAGCTCGCTTGCATAAAGAGGTCAAGGTTCCTGTGGTGACAACCAATCGTATTAACACTCCTGAAATTGCTGAAGAAATTTTATCACGTGGTGATGCGGATATGGTTTCAATGGCAAGGCCATTTTTAGCCGATCCTCATTTTATGATCAAAGCAGAGCAAGGCCGTGCAGATGAAATCAATACTTGCATAGCCTGCAATCAGGCTTGTTTAGATCATATTTTCAGTCAAAAACGCGCCACTTGCTTGGTGAATCCTCAAGCGTGTTATGAAACAGAACTTAAATATTTGCCAGCAACAACAAAAAAGAAAATTGCAGTTGTTGGGGCTGGGCCGGCTGGTCTTTCTGCGGCCTTGGTGGCAGCAGGTCGTGGGCATGATGTTCAATTGTTTGATGCTGCTGCGGAAATTGGTGGTCAGTTAAATATGGCCAAGCAGGTTCCTGGTAAAGAAGAGTTTTATGAAACAATTAGATATTACAATCGCCAATTGCAGCTTTCAAATATCAAAGTGAGTTTGAATACCAAGGTCACAGCTAATGATTTGCAAAACTTTGATCAAGTGATCATCGCTACTGGTGTTAAACCACGGGATCCAAAAATTCCCGGGCAAGATCACGCCAAAGTTTTAACTTATATCGATGTGCTAAAAAATAATAAAGCTGTGGGACAAAATGTGGCCATCATCGGTGCTGGTGGAATTGGTTTTGATGTCGCTGAGTTTTTAACTTATGACAAGCCTTCATTGACCCTGCAGTCTGACAAGTGGTTGCAAGAGTGGGGTGTGGATAAAGAGTATCGTCACCGTGGTGGTTTGTTGCAAAAAGAAAAAGCTGCAAAAAATACTGATGAAAATAAAGTAGCCACTGATAAAACAGATTCCGACAAAAAAATCAGACAAGTTTATTTACTGCAAAGAAAAGAAGGAAAGATTGGTGCGGGATTAGGTAAGACCACCGGTTGGATTCATCGCGAGAGTTTGAAACACAAAAATGTACAGATGATCAGTCACGTTCAATATGAAAAAATTGATGACCAAGGTTTGCATATTATTAGCCGTGGAGAAAAGAAAATTTTATCAGTCGATAATGTGATCTTGTGCTCTGGACAAGAATCTTTGCGTGATCTTTACGATGAATTGCAAGTTATGAAAAAATCAGTTCATCTTATCGGCGGGGCAGATCAAGCACAGGAGCTTGATGCTAAGCGTGCTATTGGTCAAGGTGCTCGATTGGCGGCGCAGCTTTAAGTTGCATGTCAGTTTAAAATCAAAACTACCAGTCCACTGATGAAAAAGAAAATTCCAGCGACAAGATATTTGGTCACTTTTTTACGACCAAAAATAGTTTCAATCAGTGTTGCAAACAAGGGGCTGGTGCCGGCGATGGCCGAGATGGTCGCCAAATGTCCCATCTGCACGGCGAATAAATAAAAACTCAGTGATAAAAATGTTCCTAAAAATCCTGCGACAGTTGCCAAGCTTTTTTCTTTTGCACTGAGGTCTTTAAAGGTTTTTAGAATATGAAAATGAAATTTAGGAATTTGTGCCAGAATAATAAAAAACACAGTGGCAGTCAGGGCGCGAAGCCAGTTGGCAACAAAAGGTGAAAGTCCAGTGGTGTGATCAAAAACATTTCTGGTCAGTAAAATACCAGCGGCATCAAGAAAAATTCCGATAAATGCATAAACAAAACCTTGTTGGTCCCAATGTCCTTTGGTTCGGAATGATTCCAAGGCAAATGAGAACAAACATCCTAATAATAAAATCACAGCAAACAATCGATACAATGGAAATTCTTGGTTAAATAACAAGTACGAAAACAATCCCAGGATGAATGGTTGAAAACCAAACAACATTAACACTCGACCAGATCCTAATTGAGCAAAGGCTTTCAGTAAAAATATATCGCCAATGGCAAGACCCATGGTCCCACTGATCATCAATTGCAATCTGCTGCTGTTGCTTAACAACGTCAATTGTGGCCACAACTGCAGCAATGAAATCACCAGGGTGAAACCTATTGTTGCAATCCCAGCCTTGTAGAAATTCATCCATTGTGATGAAGTTCGTTTGGTGAAATGAGTAAACAGTAAACTGCCAGTTGCAAATGCTATGTTAGAGCACAATGCAAAAAGCAAAGGTAAATCAAAATGAGCAAACATTTAGGCTCCAGATTATTTTGCTAAAAATTCGGCAACTTCAGGAGCAAAATAAGTCAGTATGACGTCAGCCCCAGCTCGACGGAAAGAGTACATGCATTCCATCATGGTTTTTTTGCCATCAAGAGCTTTTGCTTGCTCAGCAAATTTAATCATCGCGTATTCACCGCTGACATTGTACACGGCGACTGGAACTGAAGATTTAGCTTTTAAATCGGCAACGATATCTAAATAAGGTAGGCCCGGTTTGACCATCACCATATCGGCACCTTGTTCAATATCAAGCAGGGCTTCGCGCCAAGCTTCGCGACGATTGCGTGGATCCATTTGATAGGTTTTTTTATCTCCAGATTTAGGTGCGGAATCTAAAGCTTCGCGAAACGGGCCATAAAAAGCAGAAGCATATTTTGCCGAGTAGGCCAAAATTCCCACATCATAATGACCAGTCGTTTCCAGATGATTTCGAATGGCAGCAATACGACCGTCCATCATATCAGATGGCGCCACCCAATCGATTCCCCACTGGGCTTGTTTGACAGCCATCTGCGCTAAGAGTTCGATGGTTTCATCATTTAATATTTCACCAGTTTTGGCGTCAACAATTCCATCGTGCCCATCAGAAGAATATGGATCTAGAGCGATATCGCCGTACAAACAAATATCAGGATGATCATCTTTCAATCGTTTAATTGTTTGTGGCAACAGTCCATTGTCATTCAGAGATTCTGTTCCGAATGAGTCTTTTTTGTTTTCTTCTATTTTTGGAAAAAGAGCATAATGTTTTAATCCTAAACTCTTCCAATGGCTGATTTTTTTGCTCAGTAAATCGGGGCTCAAGCGGCTTTGACCAGGCAAACTGCGAATAGGCTCTTCAAGATTGTTGCCGCTGCAAACAAAAACGGGGTAAATCAATTGGCTTGATGACAAATGTGTTTCAGCAACCATTTCTCGTAAAGCCTCGTGATAGCGCAATCGTCGAGGGCGAATGGGTTGATTCAGAGTAGGCAATCCGGACTTAGTTTTAGAGTTCATATATTTACCAAAATTTGAAGATCGTTTTGTTAATTATTTTATTAAATAGGCCATAAGTATGTTTAGTCGATAAGGGTTTGGCTTTCCAGTTTTAATGTCCTAATCGCTGGTGCTATTTAAGGTGTTTTAGTAGATGTTTTCAATAGTCTTTTAATGTTATGACTATTTTTTTGACAAAGAATATGGTTATGCAATTTTTGATCGTTATTTTTGTCTAAGGTTTGGTCTAAAGTTTAGGCAAAACAGATTGTTGTTTTTCAGATTTGTGGCGTTTTGTCTCATCAAGAATAAAAAACATTACTGATGACAAACCTATGACAAATCCGGGATTTATCTCTGATAGGGTATTGAAATGGTTCAGGTCATGCACAACGGTATGTTTCACTTATATCTCTATCATCAATCCATCGAAATGGAGCGCGCCGGTGTTTATTCCGAGGCCTTCACTCAGAGGATTACTCAGGCAGCGACTTTGAGTTGGGAAACGTGCAGAAGAAAAATTTATTTTTGTCGATGAAAAAGAAATCGTAAAAGTCTCCGC
>CAZMVK010000038.1:579-11088 GCA_964569545.1 uncultured Bdellovibrio sp. | reverse complement strand
TTTTTAATTTTATTTTAGAAGTTGAAGATTATAATTTTTCTAACAATGATGAAAATTTTAAACAGGGCCTTGTGGCAGAAACTTTTCTGATTGAAATTTTGTGCGGTCTGCATTCGCCAGTGACTGGTGAAACTGAGATTTTGGGGCAGTTTCGACAATTTTTAAATACCAATGCGACTCATCCTTGGGTGCAGAAATGGCAACCACGAATTCAAGCATGGTTTGGTGTCGTCAAGGATACTCGTGATCGATTTCTTTGTGGTTTTGGTTCCCAATCTTATGGTGGTTATTTGCGTAGATTGTTGTCGCAAGATAAATCCATCCAGATGATTGGCTCTGGTTCTTTTGTCGAAGAAATTTTGCCTTGGTTGGTCAGCAAAAACGTTCAGGTCTTTGCTCGTGATACGAAAAAGGCTCAGGTTGCAGATGGTCCAGTGATGAAATCATTTTCAAATTATCTTGAAGCTGGTGGCACCTTGTCGGTTCAATCTTTATCTTTGTTACAGTCTTCATCTGACTCTGTTTTAGTAGTGGCTGCGCCATTGACACATCAACAGTTCGCACAAATTTTATCTTCAAGTTTACAGAACAAATGGAAGATGGTTATTGATTTACGTCGTGATGCTCGTGAGTTTATTGAAACTGCACAGTATCAATTGCTTGCATCGCAAGTAGTTTCAAACTCCTCGTCATGGATTGATCTGGAGCAGGTGATGTCTTTTTTCTCCCAGCAAAAGGATTTGTTGGCTGCACGTCGTGGGCAAGCTCTTGAAGCTATTGCTCAATGGCAGCAACATGAACGTGATCGCGCGGTGATCCGTCCCTTTGGCTGGGAAGATCTATGCAGCTAGTTCTTGGCGCAAGACAAAGCGATCTGGCTCGTTTGCAAGCTTATCTTGTCGGAGCTGCTCTTGAACAACAAGGTTGTGAAATTAAATATGCATTTCGAGAATCATTAGGTGATAAGAACTTAACAGACCCTTTGTGGAAAATGCCCGAAAAGGGCGTGTTCACTCAAGATTTTTATCAAGACCTTGTCAGCGGCAAATTGGATTTCGTGGTGCACTCGTGGAAAGATCTTCCTGTTGAATCTACGCCAGACACAGAGATTGTGGCCACCATGCCGCGAGCTGATCAGCGTGATTTGCTGTTATTAAAAAAAACAAGTTTGAATAAAACCAATTTAAAAATATTTTCGTCATCGCCTCGTCGTGAATACAATTTAATTCCATTTTTGCGTAAACATTTGCCATGGCAGACAGAGAATATTCAGTTCGGTTCTGTGCGCGGAAACATTCCCACACGAATTCAAAAGCTTATTGATGATAATGAAACCGATGGTTTGGTTTTAGCCAAAGCGGCGATCGATCGTTTGTTGTCGCATCCTGCAGAAGAATTTTCGCAAATGAAACATAATGTTTCTCGTAATATTCAACTGTGTGAGTGGATGGTATTTCCTCTGAGCGAAAATCCAAATGCTCCTGCGCAAGGGGCATTAGCAATTGAAATTCGTAAAGATCGCCAGGATTTAAAACAATTGTTTGCGAAAATACATTGTCAGCAAACTTCGCAGTCCGTGGTGCATGAAAGAAAAATATTTTCTCAGTATGGCGGAGGTTGCCATCAAAAAATTGGAGTCAGCGTCGAGAGCAAACCTTATGGCGAGATTTTAACGGTTAAGGGTTTGTCTCCGCAGGGAGAGGTTTTGAATCAACGAGAGCTTATTTGCTCGCAAAACATTCCTAACAATCTTGTGTGTAAAAGTTTGGAATTTACAATCACTCGTCAGCAGAATAACAACATCATGGCTAGCGATTTATCATCGTTAGATGCGGTCTGGGTTTCTCGCGCTCAAGCTGGTGGAGAATTTCTTAAAAATTATTCTGGTGTAGTGTGGGCTGCGGGAGTAAAAACCTGGGAGCAATTGGCAGCAATGGGTATTTGGGTTCAAGGTTGTGCCGAAGGTCTCGGTGAGCAAGAAGATCCACGTTTGTCAGTTTTGATGCAAGCATCAAAATCAAAGTCGATACTTAACACAAATGAGCACCATGCTCAAATAAATGGTCAAATAAAAAATTCTTCAATCGAGCTAACTCAAACTGTGAATTGGGGTTTGTTAACTCATGATAAAAATGTGGGTGAAGATTTCGCCGCGGAGACTATGAGCAGTTTCGGTTCTGATGCTTCAAGCTCTTTGATTTCCAAAAAGTATTTTTCAGCTTATCAACTCGATGTGCAATTGGATTTAGCCACAGCGGATTTATCAACTGATATTTTGCAAAATGAAAAATACTTTTTCTATTGGAAGAGTTATTCTCAGTTTCAAGCTGCTTGTAAAGCTGTGCCTGGCATTAAAAAACAATTTCATGCTTGTGGGCCTGGTAAAACATGGCATTTAATTGCTCAGGATTTGCAAAAAGAAGATTTGAATAATTTAAATACAAATAAAACAGAATTAAATAAATCCAATGTACAGAACGATTCAAAAAAACTTTTTATATATTTATCTGAAGAAGATTGGCGAAATGAAGCCCTTTGAAAAAATATAGAAATCATTGCCTTTTGAACTTCAGTTCTAAAATAACATTGTACATTTGATTTTAAATTAACATTTTGAATTTATCAGCAACGAAGGGGATTTTATCATGAATGATTCAACATCAAATCTAAATATGACATCTGATGCATTATTTGAAAGAGCAAAAAAAGTAGCACCAGGCGGAGTTCACTCACCAGTGCGTTCTTTTGCAGGGATGGGGCGTTCACCAGTATTTTTTAGTAAAGCCCAGGGCGCGTATCTGACCAGTGTTGAAAATAAAAATTATATTGATTGCTGCCAAAGTTTTGGTCCTATGATCTTAGGACATCGCGATCCAGAGGTTCAATCCAAGGTCATGGAAATGGTAGACACTGCGTGGACCTTTGGTGCTTGTGAACCTTATTCTTTATTTTTAGGCGAGTGGATTCAAAAACGAGTTCCCTGGGTTGAGAAATTGCGATTTGTATCTTCAGGTACTGAGGCCGTAATGAGTGCTCTACGAGTGGCACGAGCGGCAACAGGTCGTTCAAAAATTTTAAAATTTGAAGGTTGTTATCACGGTCATGTCGATTCACTTTTAGTCAAAGCGGGTTCTGGATTGGCTGGAACTGCAGCTTCAAGCAGTGCTGGAATTTCGCCGCAAATGGCAGCGGATACTCTGACTGTTTCATTGGATGATGAATCCGCTCTGGCTCAGGTTTTTGAACGTGAAGGAAAAAACATCGCGGCTTTGATTTTGGAGCCATTGCCGGCAAATTATGGTTTGTTGATTCAAAGAAAAGAATTTATTGTCAAAGCTTGTCAGTGGGCACGTGATAATGGTGCTTTGGTTATATTTGATGAGGTTATTTCTGGTTTTCGTGTTGCACTGGGTGGTATGGCAGAAATTCTTGGTATTCGCCCTGATCTTGCTACTTATGGTAAAATTTTAGGTGGTGGTTTTCCAGTTGGTTGTTACGGTGGACGAAAAGATTTAATGGATATGATTGCGCCATTGGGCGCTGTGTATCAGGCCGGAACCTTGAGTGCAAATCCAATTGGTATGGTTGCGGGGCTTGCGACTTTGGAAAAGATGGAACGAATTGCTGGTTGGGATCTTTTGGAAAAACGCGGGCAGCTTTTGGAAAAACAAATCAATGATGTGATCTTTGATAAAAAAGCACCCTTAAATTTTGTCCGTTTTGGCAGTCTGTTTTGGTTGCATGTAAAAACAGATAGCAACCAACCATTACGACAGGTTGAGCAAATCCCAAGCACGCAAAAAGAAAAATTTAATAAATTATTTTTAAAAGCCTTGGACAAGGGTTTGTATTTAGCACCTAATGCTTATGAAGTTGGTTTCTTGTCGGTGGCACACACGGATGAAATTATCACTCAGATGGTCAAAATTATTGATGAGGCCTTAGCGTGAGTTTTCGCACTCTTTCGCAGAGCAAGTTTCGTTATTATCTGTCGATTGCATGGATGATCTTTACCTGTGCATTGACCTTTTGGTGGTTGCTGCATGGCTTGCTTCAGTTAGAAGCAATGTCAGGCATGATGTCAGCCGAAAAGTTTGAAAGAACTCATCGCATGTTGATGTCTGAGGGAGCCTTTTTCTTGGCAACTATTTTTATTGGTGGAGTGTCGTTGATTGTTTTGGCAAAAAAAGATTATCAACGTCATGAGCAGATTCGTATGTTTTTTGCTAATTTTGCCCATGATTTAAAAACTTCGATGGCGCGTTTGCGAATCCAATCAGATCTTTTAAAAGAAGAATGGACGGATCAGGGAATGAATCGTTTGAGTGATCATTTGAATCAGTTGGATTTGCAACTGGAAAATTCTCTTTGGGTGGCTCGCGGGGATAAACAGAATTTTCATTTTCAAAATAAAAAACTTTCTTCTATTTTGTCTTCCGTTCGTATTGAATGGCCTGAAATTGAGATCTCACTCGAGCAAGATGTGGTTTTGTGGTGCGATGATTTGGCTCTGAAGAGTGTGTTTAGAAATATTTTACAGAATGCAGTTTTTCACGCGCAGGCAAAAAAAATTGAAATCAAAGTGAATCCTCAGTCGCAAAATAATTCAAAGATTGAAAATGGTAAGGTTTCTTTACTGATCAGTGACGATGGACAGAATTTTAAAGGTGACATTGCTCAGTTGGGGAAAAAGTTTATTCAACCAAAATCTGCGCATGGTAATGGTTTGGGTTTATATTTAACTCGATTTCTAATTGAAAAAATGGATGGTGAAATTGAATTTACCAGCGAGCAGAATAAATTATTGATTCATCTGCGCCTAAACTCAGGACGACCATCATGAACAATTTAGATGCAAAGATTAAACTGGACTCTAAGAAAAAGAAAATCTTGTTAGTCGAAGACGATCCAACGCTGGGCGAAGGCGTGCGTGTCAGTTTATCCAAACTGTACGAGGTGCAATGGTGCCCGACGTTTACCACAGGTTTAAAAGCTTTGCAGGATTCCGTCTTTGATCTTTTGATTCTGGATCTTGGTTTGCCTGATGGTTTTGGTTTGGATTTACTTAAAAACTTTCCAACGCAAAAGACTCCTCCTCCGGTTTTGATCTTGTCAGCACAAGGGGATCCTGAAACCCGGTTGTTAGGTTATGAAATGGGTATTCAAGAATTCGTGCCGAAACCATTTCATTTAAAAGAGCTGTTGTTGCGAATTGAAAATATTTTTAAAAACTTTCAACAAACCAATGAGGTTGTCATTGGTGATGTGAAAATTAATTTTGATAATTTTGAAGTGTTTCATAATGACGGCAAGATTGAATACCCGCCAGTTAATGACCTGAAAATATTAAAACATCTTTTCGTCAAGGCTCAGACTGCAGTCAGTCGCGATGAGTTGATCAACACAGTCTGGGGACATGACAGCGAAACCAGTCATCGTACGATTGACAATTCGGTGGCAAGACTTCGTCAGTTGATTGGTGATAAAGATGAACAGTGGATACGTTCCGTACGTGGTGTTGGATATATATTAGCATGGAAAGAAAGTACCTAGTAAAAAACTAGAGAAAGCTTATAGAAAACTTGGAGAAAAAATGAAAAATAATATTTTAAAAGAAAAATCAAATGTGAGCTCTAAAGCGCCACCAGTATGGATGATGCGACAAGCAGGACGTTACCACAAACATTATCAACAGTTGCGGGCAAAACATTCTTTTATGGATTTGTGTAAAATACCAGAGCTGGCTGCCGAGGTTGCGTTTGGTCCCGTGCAGGATTTTGATTTCGACGTTTCAATATTATTCAGTGATTTGTTATTCCCATTGGAAGCGGTAGGTATGGGATTAGAGTACACGGACCACGGGCCACGTTTGGGATTTCAATTAAACGAAGAGAGTATTTCCAGGCTTAAAACATGGCAGGATGCTTTGCCTGAATTGCAATTCCAAAAAGAGGCGATGATATTAACTCGTCAAAGAATTCCAGCTAACAAAAGCGTGATTGGTTTTGTTGGTGGTTTATGGACATTGTTTGTTTATGCAGTTGAGGGCTCGCACGCGGGGTCATTGACGGTTTCTAAAAAAAGCTCTGAGCTTTATCAGAACTTTTGTAAACTGATGCTGCCTTTAATTCGTGAGAATATTCGTTTGCAGTTTGAAGGTGGAGCCGATGTTGTGATGATTTTTGATACCGCTGCTGGTGAACTTTCACCTGCAATGTATCAACGTTGGGTGGCGCCTACGCTTGCTGAATTGGCGACAGCTTATCCGAATCGATTGGGATATTATTCAAAGGGTACTCAAGCATCATTTTTTGATAAAAGCTTTTTAGCTCTACCTTGGGCTGGGATGGGTTTTGATCATCGTTGGGATTTGCCGTCGATATTAAATGGCAAAACATTGTCGGCTCCTGGTTTTGTACAAGGTAATTTTGATCAATCATTGTTGTTTTTATCAGCTACTGATTTTGAAAAAGAATTTCGTAATTATTTAAAGTCTTACCAGGAACTATCGCCTGAACAGAGATCGTCTTGGATTTGTGGGTTGGGGCATGGCGTGTTGCCAAAAACTCCAGAAGAAAATGTTCGTCGTTTCGTGCAAATAGTACGTGAGGTTTTCGCATGACTAATTTATTTGAAAAATATGATATCCCAGCACCTCGTTATACCAGCTATCCAACGGTGCCTTATTGGAGTGTGACGCCAACCACAGAACAGTGGGTAACACATTTGCGTCAAGGGCTGCAATCTGGTGACTGGTCGATGTATATTCACGTGCCATTTTGTGAAACGCTTTGTACTTTTTGTGGCTGCAACAACATCATTACCAAAAGCCATAAAAAAGAAGAACCATACGTCAACATCATGTTGAAAGAGTGGGCTTTGTATCTTGAAAAAGTGCCCGAGTTTAAAACGTCTTTACTCAAAGGTATTCATTTGGGCGGAGGTACGCCAACGTTTTTATCGGCGGAACATTTACATCAATTGCTGTCGCCAATTTTGCAAAATACAAAACGCGATGAACATTTTGAAGGTTCGATCGAGGTCGATCCACGACGTACCAATAAAGATCAATTGGATACACTTAGAAAACTGGGCTTCAATCGAATCAGCTTGGGTGTTCAAGATTTTAATCCCGAAATTCAACGTTTAGTCAATCGTCGACAAACTTTCGAAGAGACGGCGCGTATTACTGAAGAGGCTCGCAGTTTAGGTTATGACTCTGTCAATTTTGATTTGATTTATGGCTTAGCCAAACAAACAAAAGAAACCATGATGGAAACAGTAGAAAAAACTAAAATGTTAAAGCCTGATCGGATTGCGCTTTACAGTTTTGCTTTGGTTCCATGGATCAAACCGGCACAGCGTTTGTTTAAAGATGAAGATCTTCCATCAGGAAAAGAAAAACGTGATCTGTATGAATTCGCTCGGGAACAATTAATTACCGCGGGTTATGTTGAGGTTGGTATGGATCATTTTGCTCTGCCGAATGAAGCTTTGGCGATGGCTATGAAAAATAAAACTTTGCATAGAAATTTTATGGGTTACACCGACCAAAAATCCAACGTGATGTTAGGTCTTGGTGTCAGCAGTATTTCTGAAACGCCATACAGCTTTCATCAAAATGAAAAAGTTTTGGCTAAATACGAAGAATTACTTATGGCTGATAAACTGCCAACCAGTCGTGGTCACGTTCTGACTGAAGAAGATCGTGCACGTCGGGATCAGATTTTGACTTTGATGACGACCTCGCAGGTCCAATTAAATGATGAACAAAAAAATCAATCACAAGAATTTTTACATGAAATGATTCAAGATGGATTGGTGTCATTGCAACATAATACTTTGATGTTAACAGATGCTGGTAAACCTTTTCTTCGAAACATGTGTATGTTTTTTGATGAACATTTAAAACGAAGCAAACCACAAACAAGAATTTTTTCGCAATCACTTTAAAAGAATAGCTAGTCATGAAAAATACAAAAATTCAAATTGTCGGAGCTGGTTTCAGCGGTCTCAGTTTAGCTTGGGAGCTGCAAAAAAAAGGTTTCACTGTTGAGATTTTTGAGCAGTCAAAGCAAGTTGGCGGATTGATTCAAACCATTCGCAGTGAGACGCATTTACGAGAGACTGCCGCCAATGGGGTTTTGTATAATGAGCGTTTTGCTCGCTTGGCTAAAGAGCTGGATGTGGTTTTTATACCAACCAGGCCGCAAGCAAAAAAAAGATTTATTTTTCGCGATGATCAGATGCGACGCTGGCCCTTAAGTTTTTTAGCCAGCTTAGGTTTGTTTTTTCGTGGTTTAGTATTTTTCATTCAATATAAATGGACCAAGTCCTTTGGTGAAAAGTCGACTGAGAGTTTGCACGATTGGGCACAAAGAAAATTGGGTCCTGATTTTACTCGATATGTTTTATCGGCAGGAATTCGTGGGATTTTCGCGATCAGTCCTAAAAAATTAAATGCCAGTGCGGTATTGAACTCTTTTAAAGCTGTGATTGCTAATACTCAAAATGAAGTGCGAGGAACTTGGGCCCCTCAATTTGGTATGGGGCAATTGATTCAATCTTTGTATGAGAAATTAAAGCTTAAGAATATTATTTTTCGTGAACAGAAAATACGATCGTTAGAGGATCTGCCTATTGATGATAAAAATATCGTGGTGCTGGCGACGTCGGCATGGGATGCTGCTCAGATTTTAAAATTAGAATCGTTAAATAAAATCTCAGCAATTCCTTTGTTGTCCGTGACTTGCGTTTGGTCAGAAACGGTGATGGTGCCAGAAGCTTTTGGTTGTTTGGTAAATGAAGAAGATTCTTTTTTTGCAAAAGGGGTTTTGTTCAATCGTTCTTTGTTTGAAAATCGTGGTCCCAATGCCAGTGAGACATGGATTGTGGGACAAGATTTTAAAGACTCAAGAACGGATTCTGCAACTAAATCAGAGTCTAATCCAACTCACAATTTGTTAGAGGTATCAAAAAATAAGGCTAGATCAATTTGTGATTTGACTGATGATGAGATTAAAACAAAAATTTTGTCAGATCGACAGAGATTGACAAATGTTGGCGGAGTAGAGCCGGTAGAGTTTTATGTGCAACGGTGGCCACAGGCAATTCCTGCTTATGATAATAATTTGTCAGAGTTTCTTCGCGATTTTAAAAATGAAAATTTTCTGCCAAAAAATATTTTTCTGACTGGTAATTATTTGGGAAAAATTGGGCTTGCGAAGATATATGATAACAACATTTTGTTGGCTGAAAGATTGGATCAATTGTATTTATGAAAAAGCTCTTAATTATTAGCCAAATTGGCAGTCCGGATGCTCCTGAAGCTAAAAGTGTCGGTCGTTATTTAAAAAAGTTTTTAATGGATGCTCGGATTATTCAAGCCCCGTTTTTAATTCGCTGGTTTTTGGTAAATATCTTAATAGTTCCTCGAAGAAAAAATGCTAGTGCCGAAAAGTATCATAATATTTGGACGGACCAAGGATCTCCTTTGGTTTTAGAAACAGAAAAATTCGCGAAAAAACTGCAATCTATTTTAAATCAAAAAAACTCTGAATGGATTGTCTGCACACACTGGCGTTATGGTGAAGAAACAGAAATACAGCTTGAGAAAATAAAAAACCAATACAAAGACTTTTCATTTTCACATGTGTATTTGGCACCGATGTATCCACAATATGCCGAGGCCACTATGTTATCAGCCTTGGATGTGTTAAAACCTGCATGTCAAAAACTGTGGTCGCAGGCCAAACTTCAGGTTCTCAAACCATTTTACAATGAGCCAGAGTTTATCAATTCTTGGGTGGATAAAATCCGAACCAGATTGGCGTTGTTTGATCAGGTGTTGTTTTCGTTTCATGGTTTGCCAGAAGCACAGGTGCGAAAAATTCAAGGCTGTAAATTGGATTCAGAGTGTTGCACTCGATCCGATATTTCTTGTTGTTATCCAGCTCAGTGCCAAAGAACAGTGCAAAAAATTGTTGCAAGCCTTGGTTTAAAGCCTGAGCAATACACTTTGAGCTATCAATCACGAGTTGGTCCGACGAAGTGGTTAGGGCCGGCGACAGACCAAGTTGTTCAACAGTTGGTCGAACAAAAGCAAGTTCGTTCGTTATTAGTGGTATGTCCTGCGTTTGTGACAGATGGCTTGGAAACCCTGGAAGAGATCGATATGGAGCTTCGTGGGCAGTTTAAGGCTCTAGGTGGTGTGTATTTTGAAATGTCTCCGTCATTGAATGATGATTCTCAGTGGGTTTCTGGATTTCATTCTATAATGCAGCGTGAAAATAGTTGGCGGGAAGCCTAAACTAGTTCAATTTCAATGTTCATATCAAATTCGTCTCTTAGCGCAGTTGGTAGCGCGTTCCCTTGACATGGGAGAGGTCACAGGTTCGAGTCCTGTAGCGACCACCACTCAATTCCTAATAAACCCAAATCCTGCGTTGTCGGTCGGTTACGCACAGTAGTTGCGCGCCCTCCCTCCGCCTTGTCTTTGGGTTTATTAGG
>CAZMVK010000038.1:0-569 GCA_964569545.1 uncultured Bdellovibrio sp. | reverse complement strand
ACTGGTTCGAGTCCAGTAGAGACGACCATTTTTTTCTAAAGGTTTGATGGTTCTCTTCATTTAACTGGTTCTCTTCATTTAACTGCAGATGGTTTCGATTCCTTCAAGTTCCCTTCAATACTCGGTTCTCTCAGCTTTTCTTCATTCAGCTGGTTGATTTGGTCTTAAAGAATAAAATAAAATATACTTAGGATCATTTTCGTTAATCAACTCAGATTTGTTTATGATGGCTTGGCTAACTATACGTCGGACCATACGCGATAGCAAAAAACTCACTTCGACATTTTCATTTTGATATGTCGACCATGAACGAAGCCCTGACAGGTCGACATAACCACCAATAGAACGAAGTGCAACGGATCTATAATCTTTATTTGCTGGATCTATTTTTACAGAAGTCTTTTTTCCATCGATGATTCCCGCTTCTAACAAGCCTAAGGCAAGATCAACACAAGAGGGTTTGTTCTGTAGTTTATATTTTTTTACAACCTCGCTGGCGATCATTTCTACATTTTGTAAGTTGCCAAGACCGGTTGTTTTTCCATAATGAAATGCTATTCTTTGCACAA
>CAZMVK010000037.1:15083-23758 GCA_964569545.1 uncultured Bdellovibrio sp. | reverse complement strand
AACCATGGATTCCATGGATCTAGAAAGAGAAAAAGGGATCACCATCCAGTCTGCAGCTACTCAGGTGCAATGGAAAGATCATACAATCAATCTTATCGACACTCCGGGGCACGTGGATTTCACTATCGAAGTTGAAAGATCTTTGCGCGTACTTGATGGTGCGATCTTGGTTCTCTGCGGCGTTGCCGGCGTTCAATCTCAATCTATTACTGTTGACCGCCAGATGAAACGTTACGGCGTTCCTCGCTTGGCATTTGTTAATAAATTGGATCGTCAAGGTGCCAACCCTATTCGCGTAGCTGAAGCTCTTGTTGAAAAATTGCGTTTGAACGCAGTGATGTACCAATTACCGATCGGTCTTGAAGATCAGCACCGCGGAATTGTAGATTTGATCACAATGAAAGCTTATGTGAACGAAGGCTCCAGCGGCGAAACGATCACTGAAATTCCATTTCCAGAAGAAATGAGAGCTCAAGCCAATGAATACAGAACAAAACTGATCGAAAAACTTGCTGATATAGATGAATCTATCGGCGACAAATTTTTGATGGGCGAAGAGCCAACTGTCGAAGAGCTGAAAGCAGCTACTCGTAAAGGTGTTATCTCTTTGAAATTGTGCCCAGTATTCTGCGGTTCTGCTTTCAAAAATAAAAACGTTCAGCATTTGCTTGATGCCGTTCTTGCTTACTTGCCAACTCCGGCTGAAAAACAAGAACACGCTTTGGATTTGGATAAAGGCGAAGAAAAATTTCCATTGTACCCTGACAACGACAAAAAACTTTGTGCTTTGGCGTTCAAACTTGCAGTGACTCCATTTGGTCAGTTGACTTACATGCGTGTCTACCAAGGTAAAATGTCTAAAGGTGATTTTATCGTTAACACCAGCAACAAAGATCGTATCAAAATTCCACGCATGGTGCGCATGCACTCTGATAAAATGGATGATATCGATACTGTTTACGCTGGTGATATCGTTGCGATGTTCGGTATTGACTGTGCATCTGGCGATACCTTTGCGACAGAAGATTACAATGTTTCTATGCAATCAATGCACGTTCCAGATGCGGTTATCTCTTTGGCGATTTCTCCTAAAGAAAAATCAGGCGCAAATAATTTTTCTAAAGCTTTACAAAAATTTAGAAAAGAAGATCCTACTTTCCGCGTTCACCGTGATGAAGAGTCTGCAGAGACCATCATTTCTGGCATGGGTGAGTTGCACTTGGAAATCTACGTAGAACGTATGAAACGTGAATTTGCTTGTGAAGTTGTTGTTGGTAAACCTCAGGTTGCTTACCGTGAAACAATCGGACAAGAAGCAAGCTACGATTACACACACAAAAAACAAACTGGTGGTTCTGGTCAATTCGCCAAAGCTGTCGGTAAAATTCGCCCATTGCCTCCGCAAGAAGATGGCAAGGTTTTCAAATTCAACAACAACGTTGTCGGTGGTCGTATTCCTAGAGAATTCATCCCAGCAGTTGAAGAGGGATTTGCTGAGCAATGTGCAAAGGGCCCATTGATAGGTTTCCCAATTGTTGGCGTCGAAGTGGATTTGGAAGACGGTTCATACCACGATGTCGATTCAAGCTACATGGCGTTCAAAATCTGCGCGATGGCAGCAATGCGTGAAGTTTACCAAAAAGCAAAACCAACAGTTCTTGAGCCAATCATGAAGCTGGAAACAGTTGTTCCTGAAGAATATCAAGGCGCAGCGGTTGGTCAGATCAATCAACGCCGTGGTGTTATCGTTAACACAACTGCGTTCGAAGGAAACTGCGTGGTTGAAGCTGAGGTTCCATTGACTGAGATGTTTGGTTACTCTACTGATTTGCGTTCAGCTACCAAAGGTAAAGGCGAGTTCTCTATGGAGTTCGCAAAATACCAAGCTGCTCCTCGCAATATTCAAGACGAGTTGGTCAAAAAATATGCAGAAAAAAGAGCTGCTGAAAACAAATAAGCATTCTTTAAAATTCTTAAAGTAAACCAAAAGGGCCTCCCTCAAAAGAGGCCCTTTTTATTTCCCCAAAGCCAAAACTCACTTCTTCTCAACTCCCCCAGTAAATAAGCAAAGTCCCCTCCTCCCCTTAAAAACCGAGTTTCGCAGACAAGGAAAGCAGAAGGAAAGGGAGTTCACTTTTTACGATACGGCCATCCTGGCCTCACCGCCTTAAAATACACCGTCGTGGTGAGGCGGAGATCGTAAAAAGTGAACTCCCTTTCCTTCTGCTTTCTGTAGTCGAGTATGTCTGAGGTTTTTAAGGGGAGGAGGGGACTTTGCTTATTTACTGGGGCTATTGTGAATTGTGGATGCAGAATTTTGGCTTTGGAAAAATTGCTTGGACGAAGGTCCTGAGTTAATAGTGCGCTGCGTTTGCAAGGCTTCTCGATTGAGGGATGACGTGCTAGTGTATCACTTTGTCAAACATGACGTTTGGCTACACGGTTGGGACGCAATGGGCTTGATTATATTTTTATTTGTTTTGGTTATTTGTGTTTCATTTTTGTGTTCACTCTTAGAAGCCGTCTTTCTTTCAATCTCCCCGGCCACCATAGGCCTGATGGTAAAAGAAAATATTCGCTCTGGGATTTTGCTTGAGCATTTAAAAGAAAATATTGATCGACCAATTTCTGCCATCTTAACTTTGAATACAATCTCCCACACCCTAGGGTCTGCCGCCATCGCAGCCCTTGTGAATGAACAATATGGCAACTCTGTGGTGACGGTATTTTCTGTCATTCTGACCTTTGCAATTCTAATTTTCTCAGAAATTTTACCTAAAATCATTGGCGCTACTTACTCGAAAAATTTAGCTCCCTTTGCTGCTTATACGATTCAGTTCATGATTTTTGTTTTATTTCCCATTGTGCGTTTTTCAGAAATGTTAGGAAAAATGTTTGCTCGTCCTGACAACGCAGGCATGACCCGCGAAGAAATGGTGATGAATGCCGAGCTTGGTGTTGAAGAAGGAACTCTTCTAAAAAAAGAATCTAATATCATTCGCAACTTGCTCATGCTCAATAGCATGTATGTTTCTGATATCATGACCCCCCGCTCAGTGATGTTTGCCCTTGAAGCTGATGAAACCGTGGAAGATGTTGCCAGCAAATTCAAACCCATTCGTTTTTCACGTATTCCAGTCTATGATAACGATCTCGACCACATTGTTGGCCTGACTCATCGTTATAAAATTTTAGAGTCTCTTTCAAGCGACCACCACAAAATGAAAATTCGCGAAATCATGACCACGATCAATTCCGTTCCCGAGCGCATGACAGTTGCTGGCGTGATTGATTTGTTCGTGAAACGTAAAGAACATTTGGCATTGGCAGTCGATGAATACGGAATCGTCACAGGGATCGTCACCCTAGAAGATGCAATTGAAACTTTACTTGGCGTTGAAATCGTCGATGAGTTTGATCACATTGCAGACATGCGCCAATACGCTCTAGAGCAATGGCAAATGCGAAAGAGCCAACTCAAACGACAATCGTAATTAGCATGTTCTTATGTGTTCTTTTACGATGTCGCGAAATCCATGAGAAAATCAAATAACAATTATTTTTTGCTTTCGCTGCCGACAGTTGCAGCTTCAGAAGAACTCTTAGTTGCTGGCTGACGCAATCCAGAACTTGGAGCACCCACCGCCCAACGCAAACCTACAGCAACTAATGCAGTTAAAACCAGCAAAGTCAGAAAAAGACCCAGCGTGGGAAGGTGCACTCGTGATGGCTTTTGCGGTAAATGACCCATAGACTGTATTGGTTAAGCACAGAACATGCCGAAAAAATGGGGCCTAAAGGAGACTTATGACTAAAACCGAATTAGCCAAAGCTATTTACAACATTGCCTACCTACGTGGAGATTTCAAATTGCGCTCGGGACAAACATCACACGAGTATTTTGATAAATACCGTTTCGAAGCAAGACCCGAGATTCTCAAAGAAATTGCCAGACAAATGGCGCCTCTGATTCCGCCTGGCACTGAGATTTTAGCTGGTTTAGAAATGGGCGGCATTCCCATCGCCACAGCCCTGAGTTTAGAAACTGGCATTCCCTGTTTGTTCGTACGTAAAAAAGCCAAGGACTATGGCACCTGCCAATTTGCCGAAGGCCTGGATCCACGCGGAAAAGCTGTGTGCATTATCGAAGATGTCATCACCACTGGTGGCCAAGTGATACTGAGTGCCGAGGACCTTAAAACTACAGGCGCAAAAGTGGGCCCTGTTTTATGTGTGATTCATCGCGGATCTGGACACGAACCAAAACTTGAAGAAGTGGGTTTACAAATGACAGCTCTGATGACAATGAAAGAATTGTTACCGAGTTAAAATACAAATGTGCTTATTGTATGTTTGCGTTTGTATAAATAAATGAAAATTCCTGAAACCAACTGAAATTAAAAAGGGACTGTCGAACTGCTCATTGAAGAGATTTGTTCTGCCAACCAAAAACGGTAATAATAAACATTTGTCATAGCCGCAATATAACCACACTTATTCTGATCTGAGTCCAATTCGGGATTAAAGACATACGATGAAATTGCGGCAATAACAAACTTGCCATTTGCATCTAACATCAACGACGGACCGCCCGAATCGCCCGAACAGACTCCGGTTCCTTGCCTTTGATCAACGTACAACATTTCACTGGTGCTATTGTTATCAAAGAAAGTTTGCGCAGCACGCTGCTCTCTTGCATTCATGATGCCCCAAATATTTTTTTTAAAATAATCGAGTGCTGTTTTTTTTTGGACTTGATCAATTCCGCTTAAAAAAGTTAAACGCAACGAAACCCCCTGCTGAAATGCGGCCTCACTATCAGGAGTATCCAAACCAAAACCAGCAGAGACAACAGTCTGAGAGCTCAAATCAAGAAACTTATCCGTAAGCTTTAACGACACATATTCATCTCGTACGGATTCAGATAACCTTAACAAGGCCAAATCACCTTTTTCTTTTTTGCCAGTTCGATAAAATGGGTGAACACGAATTTCCGTAACATCCAAAACATATTTATCTACATCTTTATGTTTAGCCAAACAGTTTGGTCGAGCATTCAAAACAACTTTTAATTTTTCATGATAATTATTTCGAACTTGATAAATACAATGCGCAGCCGTCAATACAAGATTTTTAGCAATCAAAACACCGGTACATAAATACTGACCTAAAAAATCATCCCCTACAGATTCAGCTTTGGCCGACGCACCAATATCAGCAGATAAAAACACAATCGATTTTGCCAACCAAGATTTGTTACTGACAACTTTGCCACCAAAAATAGCGGGATCCCCATGCAACATGTAGCCATCATCTTCACAAAATCTATTATCGTCCTCACTGGGAGATGGTCCTGGTGCTGGCAATGATATATCTGATTTTATTTCTGAGTTTTTAGCAGAGGTGTTTAAATCTTTTTTCGATTGTGTTGAAATTATCGCAGTTGAAATTCCAGTGACAAATACAACTTCGCTGCAGGCTGATTGCAAAAATGCTAAAACAACAAATAAAAGTTTTAAAATATAATTTTTCTTATTGTTCATCTTTTTATTATTCTCATTTTTTGCATTTACTTAGACTCTACCCTATAAGACTTTTTTAGCCCTAAGGTCTGTCCTCATTTGATCGAGAGTCGCGAGAGAATCACTTTTATCTTCATTCTCATAGCCGGGAGATCAAATCTGGTCACACCCTATCTTTATTAAGGAGGCCATAAGTATGTTTAGTCGAAACGGATTTTTTGATTTGTATTTTGTGAAGTCCTCCTCGAATTGGCTTTTGGCCAGTCCTTCGTCGGACTTCACAAAATACAAATCAAAATCTCTCGTTTCTTGGTAAACATACTTATGGCCTCCTTAATAAGAGATGAAAATACACTAAAATGACTTTAATTTGTGAATACACTTTAGCTAAACTCTCTTATGTAAATTCAATTTGAATCTTTTATTGGAATGAAAAAAACTTTGACAGTTTTAGACATAAATTTGACTCTTTCAAACAGCATACGGGCACATCTTTAATTGAACGTCACAAAAGATTTCAGACGTCGCTTGCAATTTAAAGTCTCTTTCCGCTAGCATATATAACATATGTCTAAAACTCTTTTAATTCAGCACACGGCAACCACGACCCCTGGCCTGACTTTGCCCTGGCTTGAAAAAAACATTCCAGACTATGAACATATCAACCTTCATTTGGGCGATGAATTGCCTGACCCAAAACGTTTTAGCAATATCATCCTTTGTGGTGGCGGCCCTCATCCTGATCAAGAAGATCAATACTCTTGGCTCAGATCAGAAAAAAATTTTTTGGAACAATGTTTTAAACAAGAAAGTCATGTTTTAGGTCTATGTCTTGGCGGTCAGCTCTGCGCAACGGTTCTTGGTGCTGATGTCGGACCTCATCCACAAGGATGGGAAATTGGCTGGCATCCAATTGAGGTTTTTTCTGATTGGAATGAACATCAAAAAAACATAAGTGCTCTCGCCAGCACAGAAATTCTTTCTAACAAAGAAACTCTACATTTTTCACAATATCATCGTTATGTATTTTCAGCACCTACAGACGCTCACGTCATTGCACGCAATGACTGGTGGGATGTCCAAGGCTTTGCCTGGAAAAACAAAGTCATCGCTTTACAATTTCATCCCGAACGAACCATGCATAGTAATTTAGAAATCACCAAAGAAAAAGATCTTCCAAACCAAGGCAATACACAAGCCGCTGAACATATTGCTCAGTTGGGAATCGCTCACCAACCTATAGCCGCTATTTGGTATGAAAAACTTTTGAAGGATTTTTTGAAAACCAATCCTTAGGGCGCATCCTCATTGATCGCCCTCATAATTATTTTTGATAAAAATCAATGAGCTGTTGTAAAGCAACTCCCCAGCCATCTTCAAAACCCATTGCTGCATGTTTTTTACAGTCTTCTTCAGATCTATGCATAACAACAGCACGGTATTTTGTCCCTTCTGCAACAGGCTCAAAAGTAACGATTGCTGTGAATAAAAACGACACTGACGAGTCCATACTGTTGGGGCGATAGCCGGCAGTTAATGAGTTGGTCCAAACTATTTTTTGATTCTTAACAACTTCAAGATAACTTCCAAAATTTGAAAACTTTTGTCCTTCTGGAGAATTCATAACATTGTTAAATGCTCCGCCAGGTTGCAAATCAATTTCACACTCACTTACAAACCAAGGCCGAGGACAAAACCATTTTTTTAATATTTCTGGATCAGTCCAACCTTTAAATAATTGTTCAGGCGTTAAATGAACAGTTCGTTCAAATGAAAGATCTAATTTAGGATCAAACTTATAACTCATCTAACATCACTCCGCTTTGATTTAAGATATCACTCTTCAAAAAATAGTTATTCAATAAGCATCGATGGAACACTAAAACTCATCTCAAAAAAATTATTTTACTCTTCATTTATCCTAGGCAGCAGAGCCCAACTGCGTTTTCTAAACGTGATTGAGTAAAACGAATTTGTTATTTTCGTTACAGAAGGAATATAAGATAAGCTCTATATGAATTTTATTTCTCAGCAGCTATATAGGCAATCCACGAAAGACAAGATTCACCTTTTTCAGTGCGAGTAAAATTGCCATCGCCCTCACCTGCCTTGGTAGTGCCTTCCCAATAAATATGAGTTTTCTTAAAACCCACCTCAAACAAAATATCCCGCAATTCTGGGATCGACCACATTCGCCAGTCATAGGTAAACACGCGTTCATTTTTTTTCTGACCATTCATTTTGAAATGAATATGAAATAAAGCATAATTTGTTACTGGATCAAAACCAGTCTGATCCCAATAATAAGTAAAACCTTTATGTTTAGTACTCTCTTCAATGGCATCGTAACATTGACTGCCGCCAAAAAGGTCTAAAATAAAAATTCCATCTTTTTTTAAACTTTTATAAACATTGGCATAATATTTTTTCATTACTTCTCTTTGTTTAAAAATAAAGTATGAAAAATTCATAGCAACGGCGATATCTGCCGGCGGCAATCCAGATTCCAAAACATTGCCCTCTTGCAAATGCAGACGACGTTGTTGATCAGCAGAGAGCTTTGGCAAATAATGATTTTTACCATAAGCAATCGGCTCTGGATCCAAATCAACTCCGTAAGCTTGAAAACGAGAATTGAGTTTCACCCAATCACATGACAAAGCAAAAGTTCCACAAAAATCTTCGCGCATAATTTTGGGTTCTTTTTTTCGCAGCTCTTTATAAACCTTACGTAAAAAAACCACATCAGTTTCTGTGGACTGAACAGACTTGCTGTACAACTCATATTTATCAAAGGCACGTGTTGGATTTTTTTTATGAACTCGACTCATGGAACCTCAGCGATAATTTCACGGATCGCATTTTCAATATCATGTTTTTGTGGAACAGAAGCATCTTCTAAATTCGGATGTAAACCAATGCCTGGAACATTTTTACCAGCAATCACTCGCGGTCTTGCTAACAAATCGTAAAACAATTCTTGTGTCACACGATATGCCAAATGCTCACAGAAATTTGTAACCTCTGTATCTTCATTTACAAATAAGACTCGACCAGTTTTTTGAATCGATGTTTTTATCGCTGCCCAGTCATATGGAATGATCGATCGTAAATCAATCACTTCAACCGAGTAACCTTCTGTTTTCAACTGAT
>CAZMVK010000037.1:0-15073 GCA_964569545.1 uncultured Bdellovibrio sp. | reverse complement strand
GAACTTTGATTAAGCTCTGTCCCAATTTGAGCAAACTGATCAGCAATTTGATTACAAACCAATAAATGACGACTGTAAGAAATCACTGTGATTTGCTCACCTTCTCTGGTGATTTTAGCTTTGCCAATAGGAACTTGGTATTCTTGCAAATCTGGCCAACGAGCTTTCCACTGACTACGATCACCGATAGGTGCATCAATCATAGCCTTTAACTCTTTCTCATCCTCAGGCTCCCCTGGGATCAGCTCTTCGCCTTTGACTCGCATCAAAGCTTTTGATTTCAAAAATAAAACTGGATTTGGATCTTTGATGGCAGAAATCAAAAGTCCATAAGCATCCAATGGTGTTGATGGCATAACAACTTTCCATCCTGGCAAACGCGAAGCCCAAGCATCAAAGCTGTGCGAGTGGTAAATACTGCCACGTATTCCCGCTCCAATCGGAGTCATCACCACCATCGGCATCGGATAGTTGCCATTGGTTACCCAAGACGTATTGCCAGCAATTTTTAATAAATCGATGGTATTAAAAATATAATCACCAAACTGAATTTCAGCCACACAGCGCTCACCAGTCATTGCAATGCCCATTGCCATGCCGATAATACCACGCTCATCCAGCGGCGTATTCCAAGTCGTTTTCAAACCTTGAGTTGCAGTAAATACACCACCTAGAGGTGCACCAACATCTTGTCCAAAAATATCTTTAACATCTAAATGTTTTTCACCATAGTGTAAGGCCATACGAATAGCCTGAGCCATATTTGCCATTAGAATTTCCTCCAATCAGCATTTTCATTATTTGCAAAAACGTTATCCCAAATGCTTTCCGCTGTAGGTACTGGTTCGCTGCGCACCTGTTGTTGTGCATCGAAGCCTTCCTTCTCATATTTTTCCCAAATATTTTTTGCTTCAGCTTTGGTTATAAATCCTGCAGCAAACAATTTATTTTCAAATTCTTTTAAACAATCAACCTCAGTGGTTACAAAATTCGCACCGCTGGCAGATGAATGCCCATACAAACGCGAAAGTTTTGCTTCGACAAAAGAGGGCTTACCAGTGCGACGAATGTATTCCATCTCTTCTTGCAATGCCAAATAAGTTTCCACAGGATCATTGGCATTGATCACACGTGAACGAATATTAAAAGCTTTCGCTCGATCTGCAATTTGACTTTCGCCATGTTGCCCCTCGTACGAAGTCGAAATACCCCAATAATTATTTTGCACAGTGATTAACATTGGCAACTCATTGCCTTTGCGTGAAGCCCAAATCAAACAACTTGCAAAATCACCTTCTGCAGTTCCGGCATCGCCACCAGTAACCACCGTCAGAGCTTTTTTCTGATGACGTTTTTGTACGTGTGCAGTGCCTAATGCTTGAATGTATTGCACCTCAATCGGAGAAGAAACAGGCGCCACATTCCATTTTGGAAAACAATAATGGTTTGAAAAATTACGACCACCAGTCGACGGATCTGTCGCACGATTCATAATCAAGCGAATCGAATCAATCATCGACAAACCCATAGCAACCAATGTCGGTGTCCCGCGATAATGCAAATGCAAGAAATCATGCGCCGGCCCTTGGCCTTTATTAATCAACAGACCCAGCGGCACGCCCCAAGCCTCTTCACCAGCTCCACCAATCCAAAAATAGGCATCACCAGCTTTATAAATTTTAATCAACCGCTCTTCTAGAACGCGGGATTTAACCATCATGTCATGCATTTGCAAAAGCAGCTGTTTAGACAATCCACCAAAAGCATCCGTAGATTTTTCAGAGGTCTTAGTTTTTTTAGCTGTGGTCTTAGCTGCCGTTTTAACAACTTTTCCTTTGCTCTTGCTTGCAACAGAGCTTGGCAAAAGTTTTTTTGCGCCCTTGTTTTTTACAACATTTTTCACATTGTTTTTGGCGTTTGATGTGTTTTTGGTTATTGCCATTTATAAACTCACCTTCCTGTTAACAAAAAAATCCGCTGCTTTCGCAACGGATTCTTCTCACTGAGCTCACATTTAAGAACTCAATCATTCAGTTGTTTTTTCTACTCTAGACAGGCCCATTTCACCACAAAAAATTCCTGCCAAGATGCGACTTATTGTCTATTTCTTCTCAGCTGCGGCAGCTGCTGGCTTCGTATTTTGCAGAACGATCAGGTCGGCCAAGACATTGGTTGCCTCGATCAAATCTGCCCGTTTTAAATACTCTTTATCTTTCTCTGCTTTGGCTGCCGTTTTCAGAGCTTTTTGTTTTTTCTCTTTATCCTTTTTTTCTTTGTCTTTTAAGACTTCGCTCAGCTTAATAATTTTGCCTTTTTCTTTAGTCTTAGCCAACTCATCCTGAATTTTTTTAAACTCAGGCTCTTTCGCAACTCGCGCCTTAGATTTTTCAGCCAAAGTTTTGATCCAATCCGGAGCAATTGCTATCCACATACCAGTGCCCTCTTTCACTGTCGCCTCTGGAGATATAAAGCTATCAATTTTGGCCTCTGGCAAAGAGTAATCCAAAGTTTTCTCACCAATCTCATCATTGACATACGGACCAGGAATTTCAATATCAGAACGAACTCCACGGTGTTGAGTCGAATAACCACCAGGCACAAAAAACATACCCACAGTTACTTTCAAGGCGCCAATTTTTGATGGAATTGGTAACACCGTTTGCACGGTACCTTTTCCAAATGTATGATCATTTCCTACGATCACGGCTCGTTTATAATCTTGCAAAGTTCCGGCAACGATCTCTGAAGCACTGGCTGAAATTCTTGATGTCAACAACACCAAAGGCCCAGCCCAATCCACTGTTGAATCCGTATCTTTGTAAGTAGTGTCACCTTTTAAGTTATCACGTGATGATTGTTTCACCACATGACCAGTGTGAAAAAACAATCCAGCAATTTTCACTGCATCTTCAAGACTGCCACCACCGTTGCTAGCTAAATCTAAAACCAAACCATCCACTTTCTTTGCGCGAGCCTCTGCAATCAACTTTTTCATATCTGCAGCTGATGACCGGCCACCACGTCGAGAGTCCGCATAGAACGAAGGAAAATTGATAATACCAATTTTCTTTTTCACACCACCAACTTCTTTGTCTTGATAAAGAATATTTGCAGCTTCGTCTTCCAATTTAATTTTGTCTCTGACCAGCGTGACATCAAAACGCTCTTTACCCTCTGCTTTTTTACGCAAAATCGTCAAACGAACTTTGGTACCTTTTTCACCGCGGATTTTGCGAACAACATCGCGCAAATCCATTTCAACCACATTTTCTGATGGTCCTTTTTCGCCTTGACCAACAGCAATGATTTTATCTTGCGGCTGGATTATACCTGACCTGGCAGCGGAACCACCGGCAACCAAGGCCTCAACTACGGTAAACCCATCTTGCGAAGAAAGTGTTGCGCCAATCCCCTCAAGCGACAAACTCATCTGAATTTCAAAATCTTCCATGACATCTTTAGAAAAGAATGAAGAATGCGGATCCAATGCATGCGCAAAAGCATCTAAATAATCAGAATAAATATCATCCTGCTTGGTTTCAATAATTCGTTTTAAAGTACGATCCCAATTCTTCATCACATTGGTTTTCGCCTCATCAAGCTTCATATCCGTTGCCAAATAATTTGAAATTTGAAAGTGCACATACTTGCGCAAAAACTCATTCGCTTCAGCAACTGTCGCTGGATATTGCTTTTTATCTGGATCAAAAACCAACTCTACTTTGGGATCAAATTTAAAATCTTTATTTAAAAGACCTTTAGCGTACTCAGCACGCTCTTTAACTTTTTCCACCAAAGTTTTTTGGACTTCGTCTAATGGCGTACAGTCTTTGTCTTTTAATTTATCAAAAATTTTACTCAATGATTTTTTAATTTTATCAACATCGGCTTGTAAAAGATAAACTTTGGTTGGGTCTAAATGTTTGATGTACTGATCAACAACCTTGTCTTGCAAAGCTAGATTCAGCTCTGAGTATTTCACGTGCTGAGAAAGAAACCCATTTTCAATGGCAACCAAATAACGACATTGAAAATCACTGCCAGTCCCTGCCGAAGCCTTTGCCGAGAGCAAAAATGTCAGAGATAAAAAAGCTGCCACAGAACCTGAAATCAAAGATGAAAATCGCATGAAGCCTCCAAACCAATAGCATACCAAATGTAGAGCCCATGGCATTGGTTTTGTTCGCCGCAAGACATAAGTCTGACTCGGTGCAAATTTATACGATTATTAAGGAGGCCTTCTTAATAAAACAACTGGATTTGAGATTCTTTAGTCGTGGGCATTTTATGTGCAACCAAACCACCATGCGTGATTTCATGTTTCACGAATTGGCCATGCTCAGTTTCAATCATAAAAAAACTCATCTCAGGGTATTGAGTTTTTAAACGCTTCATTTCTTGCGTGATCAGTTCAATATTTTTAGGATCATCGTCTGACATTCCAAAACGATGATGAGGACTGTAGCCATAGGTTTCAATCGCCATTTCTACAGATTTTCGAATCGCAGATTGTTTCAATTCTGCCGTAGTCTGCGTCAATTCAATATCTCCAAGATGCAATCTTGTCGGCCGATGGCTGACAGGATACACACTGAGATAGTTAGGCTCCATAGGTAAAAAACCCTGATTTACCATCAATTTAATACCATCCCGTATCGTTGATGGCTGATGACCTCTAGCTGTGATCACACTGACTGGCCTTTGATTGAAAGTAGCATGATAAAAACACGACCAAGATGGACCTTTCCATTGAAAATCAGGAGACCCCAAAGCCCCAGCCAAATCTTCAACAAATATTTGACGTTTCAAGCCCAATCGATGCAAAGCCTCATTATCATGATCACGGAAACAGCGAAAGGTTCCAGACTGATCGTCCCAATTGATTTCATAATCTGCATAGGGACCAGTTATACCAATCGTACTGTGAATGTGAGCCCACTCGCCGCTGGAAAGAGCCAACTCTTGTTTGGTCTGCTTGTGAAACAAAATTAAGGGTGTGGAAAGAAATGCCACATTGTCGTCAAAATCAAAAAAATAAAAACTACGACCACCCAAATGAAAATTACGATCAACCTCTGGTTGGCGTATTATAGGAAGCTCTAATTGGTGAGTTTTTATCGACCCAGAATTGGGATCATAATCACAAGAACCCGCCGACAAAGTCTCAGCAATGCTCTTCAAATCAATATGATTATTTTCGTTATGAGATCCTCTATCAGACATTCAACACCACTCTTGACCACTCCCAAGGAGTCGGTTCGATTGCTGGTTTCGCCATTACCTCTAGGTTGATTGCCTAATTTAACAGTCTCGCGAAAAACTCTTTCAAAAGTTTTTCACGAGTCAGTTAAACTAAACCAACCAGTTGGTGACGCAATGTCTCACGGATTGCTTGTTTTTTCAACTTTGTTTTTTTTGACTAATTTAGTGATTTTCTTAGCCCCAGCCTTAGCCAAAGAACCCGCTTCAGAGGAAGTTTTTAACTTACTGCTTTTGCTGGATTTTTTTGAACTTTCAAGTGGCTTTTCTGAATTTTTATTCAGTACTTTCTTAGCGGTTTTTGCCACTGCTGGCTTAACCGATTTTGTAGCCGCTGATTTTTTCCCTGCTTTTTTAGCTGCGGGTAATGCTGCTATTTTCTCAGCTAAAAGATCGATCGCCTGTTGCAAAGTAATCTGCTCAGGAGTCACGCCTTCAGGCAGAGAATGATTCACTTTTCCACATTTAAGATATGGACCATAAGGACCGTTCATCACCTGAATTGGATCTGTAGTCTGCGGATGCGCTCCCAATTCTTTCAGCGGAGCCGCTTTGCCTCGACCTTTTTTAGGTTGTGATAAAAGCTCAAATGCTCGCTCAAATGTCATCGTAAAAACACTATCTGTTTTTGGTATTGAACGATAATCACCATCACAAACAACAAATGGACCAAAACGGCCAAGGCCGGCTTTGATTTCTTTACCAAGGCCTGGGTGCAATCCCAAAGATTTAGGCAACGATAACAATTCAAGAGCTTGCGACAAATCTAAATTCTCTGATGGAATTTGCGGCGGAATGGAAACTCTTTTTGGTTTGTCATTGTCACCAGTAACATCACCCAACTGAACGTATGGACCATAACGACCACTGAGAACATAAATTGGCAAACCAGTTTTTGGATCTTTTCCTAGGGCATCAGCACCATTGATTTTTTGATCAATCAATTTATTGGCAATGTCGGCAGACATATCCGCTGGCGATTCATTTTCAGGAATCGACGCACACACCTCTGCGCCATCACGATCTGTACAAACATAAGCGCCATATTTACCAACACGAAAACTGTATTTTTCCAAACCATCTAAACGAATGGCTCGCGCTTCATCTGGATCAATTTTTTCTGCTTGGGTTTCTACCACAGAACGCAGTCCTGTTTTTCCCAAATAAACACTGGCCAAATATTTTTCCGAGTCCAAATCACCATCAGCAATATTATCCAGTGATTTTTCCATCTGCGATGTAAATCCCACGTCAACAAACTGAGATAAATAATTTTTTAATAACTTAGAAACAACCATCGCCGTAAATGTTGGCACCAAAGCTGTTGCTGAACGCCGAACATATCCTCGATCAATGATAGTACCCATAATAGAGGCATACGTTGACGGACGACCGATACCTTCTTTTTCCATGGTTTGCACAAGGCTGGCCTCAGTAAATCGAGCGGGCGGCTTGGTCTCATGATCCGTAGGTTTCACATCTGCACACTGAACTTGTTCTGAGGTTTTTAATGCTGGCAAGCGAACTTCGCGATCCAAAAGATCCGCCTCTGGATCATCGCTCCCCTCTACATAGGCGCGCAAAAAACCTGGAAACTCAATCGTCATACCACTGGCAGAAAATTGCGCATCACCCGCTGGTGATGGAACTGAAATTTTCACTGACACTTGTTTTTGTCTGGCATCAACCATTTGACTGGCCACAGTTCTCATCCAAATCATTTCATATAAACGCAACTGCAAACCAGACAAACCAGTCTCATCTGCATCCATATAACGAGTGCCCGCTGGACGAATCGCTTCATGGGCTTCTTGAGCACCCTTAACTTTTTTGCCTGAATATACTCGCGCAGACTCTGGTAAATACTCTTTACCATATTTACTGTTAATACAGTGACGAGCTGCCTCGATAGCCTCTGTCGACAAAAATGTCGAATCTGTTCTCATGTAAGTAATAAAACCTTGTTCATACAATTTCTGTGCAACCTGCATTGTTTCACGAGAACTCAATCCTAATTTACGATTGGATTCCTGCTGCAATGTCGAAGTAATAAACGGAGCTGCTGGTTTGCGAGTCGTAGGACGTTCTTCGACCTCTTGCACAGTCCATTTTTCACTGGTGATTTGCGAAACCAATTGCTTGGCTTGCTTTTCATCTAAAATAAAAATGTCTTTGCCACCGACTTTACCAGTGACCAACTCACCAGTTTCGCCATCAAAATCTTTTCCAGTAGCTACTCGTACATTTTTTAATGACAACAGCTTGGCCTCAAAACGAACTCCAGCTTTTTCCATTTCAGCTAGCACGCCCCAATACTGAGCCTTTTTAAAACGCAAACGATCTTGTTCTTTTTCAACAATTAATCTGACAGCGACGGACTGCACTCGCCCAGCTGACAATCCATAAGCCACTTTTTTCCACAACAATGGAGAAATCGTGTAACCCACCAAACGATCTAAAATTCTTCGCGCTTCTTGTGCTGAAACTAAATTGTAATCAATTTTTCTGGTTTCTTTTAAAGATTTTTGAATCGCCTCTTTAGTGATTTCATGAAACACCATGCGATGAGTAGGAACCTTGGGCTTTAACACTTCTGTTAAATGCCAGCTGATACTTTCTCCCTCACGATCTTCATCCGTTGCCAGATAAAGCTCTGAAGCTTCAAGCAATTTGTCTTTGAGATTTTTAACAACTTTGTATTTGTCTTTCGGAATACAATAAAGGGGCTCAAAGTGACTGTCGACATTTACACCAAGCTGCGCCCATTTTTCTTTTTTTACTTTTTCAGGAATGTCCTTTGATGATTGCGGCAAATCGCGAATATGCCCCATACAACTCTCAACAATAAAATCTTTGCCTAAAAACTTACGAATAGTTTTAGCTTTCGTCGGAGACTCGACAATCACTAATTTTTTTCCGCCAGAAATAGTTCCGCCGAAATCGTTATCGTGATCATCAGTACCTTGCTCAGCTTTTCGATTTTTTTTAGTCGCCATGAACATCCTTATAATATATCCGTCATACAGAAAATGACGAGCTTATGTGTTGATGACAAGTTCAAACTTCGACTCACGGCAATATCAACAAAAGAAAATTCTTCCATTGCAAAAAAATAAGCTCACAAAGACAACTCAGAAAAAAGATCCCCCTCCCCATTAAAAACCGAGTTTCGCAGACCAAGAAAGCAGAAGAAATTGAGTTCTATTTTTTATGATACGGCATCCTGCCTCGCCGCCCTGGAATACACCATCATGGTGGGGCGGAGATCACAAAAAATAGAACTCAATTTCTTCTGCTTTCTAGCGTCGATTATTTCTGAGTTTTTTTAATGGGGTGGGTGATATTTTTTCTGAGTTGTCTTCTCGGTTCAATCATTTTTGCAATGGAAGAATTTTCTTTTGTTGATATTGCTTATCGCTGCTTTGTAACTTGTTCTGTTTTTTTTCACATAAATGTAAGAAACCAATCAACAGGTAATGACAAATCAAACCTACGCTTGCCCGCCTTTGAGCAATCTGTGTTGAGAATCAATCAAATCATTTTCAGAATACGTTTTCATATCAAAGCGTGTTTCATTGTTTTGCTCATAAAAACTAGCAGGCTCTTGAAAAACCATTTTGCTTGGGCTGCGAAGGAATTTTTTGGCTAATCGAGTCGCGAAGATGAGATTTAGCAGGGCAAATTGAATCTGAGTAACAAAGAATGGCCGGAAGAGTTTTTCATGAGCCTATTAGACTAAATTTGAATTTGGCCCAAAACCACTGGAAAAATTAGTAACTTTTTATCGCCCAGCTAAAAAAAATCCGTTAGTATTAAAATATGAAAAAACTGACTGAATTTTCCGCGCCTATTTCTTATTTACTGACAGACATTGACGACACCCTCACTGACGAGGGCCTCCTGGGCCCAGAAGCCTATCAGGCGCTGTGGGATTTGCATCGCGCGGGCATTCATGTCATCCCTGTAACCGGACGCCCCGCAGGCTGGTGCGAGATGATCGCCAGAGTTTGGCCCGTGTCTGGGGTTGTTGGCGAAAATGGTGGCTTTTATTTTCGCTATCACGATAAAAAAATGAAACGACATTTTGTATTCAATGAACAAACGCAAAAACAAAATCGCGAAAAATTAAATCTCATTGAAAAACAAGTACTCAGCCAAGTTCCCGGCTGCGGCATTGCTTCTGATCAATTTTCAAGACTGATGGATCTGGCCGTTGATTTTTGCGAAGACGTTCCCGCTTTACCAAAATCATCAGTAGATAAAATTGTTGCTATATTCAATCAACACGGAGCTCAAGCCAAAGTCAGCTCCATTCATGTAAATGGTTGGTTCGGAGAATACGACAAACTGAGCCAAGCCCTGAATCTATTAAAAACAGAATTCGCAGTGGATGCCGAAACAGCAAAAAAAATAGCAGCCTTCAGTGGAGACTCTCCAAATGACGAACCCATGTTCGGCTATTTTCCACACAGCTTCGCAGTTGCAAACATCATAAATTTTGCAAGTTCATTAAAATCAAAGCCCCAATACTGCGCAAACCAAAATGGCGGCAAAGGCTTCGTAGAAATAGCTAAAGCCATTTTGAAAAACCAAAAATAAAAACCAAATATATTAGCTAGTTCTACTTTTTACTAGGTGCTGAATTCAAACCACCCAATGCTCCAAATGGATTATTGAATGGATTCGAAGGACGCGGTGGCGGCGCTCCACGCGAACCCCCAGCTGGCCCAGAGTTTCCTGGCTTAGCATGTTGAGGTTTTCCACCACCACGCTGATCATGACGACCCTGTGGACGACCACCATTTCCTCCGCCATTACCTTGAGGTCGTTGTTCACGCTGTTCACGTGAATCATTCATGCGCACTTGTTTTTCACTGCTATTTTCCATTTTACAGCTCAGTGAAATTTGATTTTTCTCAAGGTCGATAGCCAAAACTTTGACCGTGACTTGATCACCTGGATTGACAACCTTACGTGGGTCATCAACGAACTTGTGTGACAATTCAGAAATATGAACCAAACCATCTTGATGAACACCAATATCTACAAAGGCACCAAAATTAGTCACATTCGTCACAATCCCTGGACAAACCATGCCTTCTTTTAAATCTTTCACTTCAGAAATATCCTCACGAAACTGAAAAATCTTAAATGGATCGCGGGGATCACGTCCTGGCTTTTCAAGCTCTTTATAAATATCATCAAAAGTATACTGTCCAATCACCTCGGACCATTTTACGCGCAAAGATAAAACTTTTTTTGCACCCTCACCTACCAAATCAGAGATCGCAACACCAAGCTCATGAGCCATATCACGAACGGCAGTATAACGTTCTGGGTGAATTCCTGTTGAATCTAAAAACACTTTGCTATTTTGAATTCGTAAAAAACCAGCACTCTGCTCGTAAACTTTGGTCGAAAATTTTGGAACTTTGAGTAATTCAGATCGTTCTGTAAATAAATTTTTCTTACGGTATTCGATAATATTTTGCGCCAGCGCTGGACCAATTCCAGAAACATAAGATAATAAAGAAGCCGAAGCCGTATTTAAATCCACTCCGACATTATTCACGCAACTTTCAACCACTGCTTCCAATCCTTTTTTCAACAAAGATTGGTTTACATCATGCTGATATTGCCCCACACCGATAGACTTTGGATCTACCTTTACAAGCTCAGACAACGGATCTTGCAATCGTCTTGCAATTGAAATCGCGCCCTTCACCGTCAAATCTAAATCCGGAAATTCCTGTCTTGCTAATTCAGATGCCGAGTAAACACTGGCACCGGATTCATTAACCATAATGACAGGAGTTGTCTCTTTGCCGATTTCCTTTAAAATTTTACGTAAAAACATTTCTGTTTCACGCCCAGCAGTTCCATTGCCCACAGCGATGGCTTCAATTTGAATCTGCTTCATCACTTCAGCAAAAAGTTTTTTAGCCTTTTCAACAGCACCATCACCAATCGTGTGCATCACCGTGTTTGAAATAAAATTTCCCGATTTATCAACCAAAGCAATCTTACAACCTGTGCGCAATCCGGGATCGACGCCCAAAACAACTTTTGAACCATATGGCGAACCCAACAAAACTTGTTTTACATTTTCTGCAAACACCTTGATCGCATCTTCATCAGCTTTGTCTTTCAAAGCACGATGAACTTCATTGCAGATTGATGGCACAACATAAACAGTCATAGCCAATTTCGCGCTCTGTTTCAGAAAAGTTCCGATATTGTTATCAGGAGTAGTCGTCGCAAATCTCTCATACTGAGCAAGCAACAGATCATCTTCACCTTTAATCTCGACAGAAAGTTCTTCTTCTTGCCAACCACGTCGCATAGCCAAGTACCGGTGAGAAGCCTTAGCCTCTAGCAATGATTTTGCATTTTCTTCGAACTCAGCATACATCTCGTATTTAGAATGAGGTTTGAAATTTTTAGTTCTTTTAGAAAGAACCTTACCTTTTTCAAAATAATTTTTGTGTACTACCAAACGTAAATCAGCATCATTGGCAATTTTCTCAATCAAAATATCTTGCGCGCCTTTAAGAGCTAAATCATAACTGACAATTCCTGCTGGAATATTTAAAAATGATTTGGCTTTGATTTCCATGGTCGCATCGTCTTTAACAAGACCATGCCCCATATCCCAAATCCATTGCGCCAAAGACTCCAAACCAGCATCTCTGGCAACAGTCGCTTTGGTTTTCTTTTTCTTTTTGAATGGACGATAAATTTCTTCCAACTCACCAAGATCCCAACTGATCTCAATACGTTTTTTGATTTCTTCCGTAAGATTGCCTTGCTCACCAATTTCTTTTAATAAAAATACCTTACGTTTCACCGTCTCTTGATAAGCCTCATTGGCATCAATCACGGCACGGATTTGAACCTCATCTAAATTGCCCGTTTTTTCTTTACGGTAACGAGCGATAAATGGCACAGTCCCGCCCTCGGCAGTAAGCTCAAGAACTGCTTCCGCTGATTTAACCGATACGCCGGCAACTGTTTTTGCTAAATAACTGACAAGAGTCGCTTCCATGAAAAACTCCAAATATTAAGATTGTTACAGTTCTCTAGACTAAAACAGAAATTTTCTAAATGTCGATAAGGATTTGTTTATTTATTTGTGTCTGTACATGATTAAACCGTGTGTCGGATCATAAGGGGAAACACCGACAGTCACTTTGTCCCCAACAACAACACGAATATTAAAGCGACGCATTTTGCCGCAAAGTTTTGCTTGAATTTCGACATTGTTGTCTAGCTGAACTTTATAAATTCCGCCCGCCAACGCGTCGACTATTTTACCATCTAATTGTGCTAAATCATCTTTTGCCATTTGTGTGAAATTCTACGTCAGATCGTTTCAGTGGGCAATAGAAAAAATGAATGCGACTAAAAACCGCAATTCAGGCCTTATAATTGCTGATCAACATCTTACGGCCATGCTCAAACATCACGTCCAAACGATTATTTTCAGACGATAAAATAAATCCCCAACCCAAAACTTTGTGTTCAATCGCAGTTTTAGCTTCGTACTGTTCAGACATTTTATAGGCACGCACCTCGCCATCATATTCGGCTTTCAGTTCATGCCATTTTTTTAAATTTTCAGTTGCTCCAGCTAACGCAATGTCTTGCAGTTTCTTATTTTTCTTTTCCAATTTAAGAGCAGCCTTAGCTTCTGAACTCAACGGCGGAGCTTTCGGAGTTTTTGCGGGCTTAGCCATTTTTTCAGTCACAAACTCTGCTCGCAAGATGCTTGGCTTTTCGCTTTTTACAATTGTCGAATTTTCTGCTGACTCTACAGTCACTAAATGAGTTGTTTTTTTCTTACCAACTTCTTTACTCACTGTTGCGGCCTTAGGGGTCACATTAAGAACAGATTTTGCTGCAGGCTTAGCCGACTTTGTGACGATTTTTTATTTGGCTTTAACTGCAGCCTTTGGCTTTTCTTTCACACTAGATTTTGAGTTCACTTTCGAACTCACTTTGGAATTATTTTTCGATCCAGCTTTTGCAGTTGTTTTTGCTACAGCCTTCGCAGCTGTTTTTACTACTTTTGCAGCAATCTTTACTATTGCTTTCTTTACTGGTGCTTTCGCAGATGCCTTTTTTTCAGCCTTAGCCATACTAAAGTTCCTCCTGTTAAACCTTGATTGCAAACAGCAATCGTGTGAACCTCTTAACCTGAAGTCTTTTAAAAACAGTTCTGACAATAATGATTACTAAACAGTAATTTTTTTTCTTTTTCATCTCGCGGAGCATCACTCATGTCGACTCAAAAGAGAATCACTCTCAAACAAATTATCGCAACTTTACAATCTAATACCCTATTTCAATCGCAGCTTCTGAATGGATCACCAGATCTGTTTTGCAACAAAGCATGTGAGCTAGAACAAGCGAACAGCAACACCCTTTGTTTTGCTTCAGACTTAGCAAGCATTGAAAACGCCATTCAAAAACAAACTGCGATTTTAATTATCCCGCAAAAACTAAAAGAAAAAATCCCTGCACACCTATTAACACCCCATTTGGGATTGATCAGTGTACAAAATATTTCTTTAGCCATGAGTACAGTACTGCCTTTGTTCGATGATAAAAAGCTAAGATTTCATCAAGGCATTCACCCAACAGCGGCAATACATCCAACTGCAAAAATTGGAAAAAATATTTCTGCAGGAGCATACTCTGTCATTGGTGAAAACTGCATTATTGGCGACAATACCTTGATCGGCAGCCATGTGGTCATCGAAAATTTCGCGACGATCGGTCACAATTGCATCTTACACTCATTCGCCTTTGTCGGCAGTCATTGCCAAATCGGTTCGCAATGCGAAATCCACCCTCATACAACTATTGGCTCCGACGGCTTTGGATTCGCCCCTGACCACGAAAACATTCGCCACAAAATCCCACAAATTGGCATTGTCGTAGTTGAAGACAATGTCGAGTTCGGCGCCAATTGCGCCATCGATCGCGCAACCCTTGGCGAAACTCGAATTGGAAAAGGCACTAAATTTGATAACAACTGCCACATCGCTCACAACTGTAAAATCGGACAAAACAACGTTTTTGCCGCAGGCTTTATGATGGCTGGATCAAGCCAAGTCGGAAACAACTGCATGTTTGGTGGTCAAGCTGTGGTTACAGACCACGTCAAAGTTGGCAACAATGTTATTGTCGGCGGCAAAGCCGCAGTTACCAAAGACACACTGACTGCTGGCGTCTACACAGGCTACCCATTAGAGCCCATCAAAGAAGCAATGAAAACTCTGGTTAACATGACTCACATCACCGAGATGAGAAAGCAACTAAACGAAGTGCGCAAACACTTGAATCTCGATCAAGAATAAACAGAGAATACGAAACAATAACCAACACGAACGAATAAGGATAAACATCATGATCTCTTACGGACTTTACAAAGTGATTCACATTCTTGGATTGATCTTACTGTTCTCTGGCTTAGGAGGAATTCTTTTGGCATACGCAACCGGCACACCAAAAGGTTCTGCAAAACTTGCTGGTTTTTTAGCTCACGGTCTTGGTCTTTTATTTTTAATTGTCAGCGGATTCGGTATGGCGGCAAGACTTGGTTACGGCGGCAATTTACCAATGTGGATTTACGCAAAACTTGGAGTATGGCTAATCATGGGACTGGCGATTTCTGTAGCTAAACGCAAAGCTAAAATGGCAGTCCCTTTGATTTTGATTTTTGCAGCTTGGGGAACCGTCGCTGCATGGCTTGCTCTTTACAAACCTTTTTAAAACATTGAATATTTTAAAAAGCGACATTCGATCGGAC
>CAZMVK010000036.1:0-23963 GCA_964569545.1 uncultured Bdellovibrio sp. | reverse complement strand
GCATCTGGTTTTGCTGTAGTTGTATCTGCAGATCCATCGATTTTTTTCTCTGTTAACTCGCCAGGGTTTATTGATTTAGAGTCGCAACCAAGGTTGATAAAATCCTTGCTATTAATTGCATCTAATATTTTATCGTCAGCGTCCGAAAGATTTTGATTGGTCACATATGATTTTACTTTGATAGCTGCCTTTTCTCCGCGCCAGCCCATGCCGCCTTCTTGTTTTATTTGCAAGCGTTGGTCTAAGCCTTCTTCGAGGCCTTTTGCTGCATTGGAAACTACAGCTCCGCTTAATTGAGCAAAGCCTGGCTGGCCGCCAGAGGATATTTCATCTTTATTCTTTTCTTCAGAGGGAGACATTTTATCAGCTGTTGTTTGTCCATCAGCTGAAGGTGAATTTTTAGTACCATTTTTGCCACAGGCAATAAATGTCAAAAGAGTTGACGCAATGACAATTGTCGCTCCTAAATTCTTCATAAAGACTCCTTGCTTGCATTCAAATAGTGTTTTCATTACGAATAACTATATAGCAAGGAAGGGGCCAGCCTCTTTTAAATTAGAATATTTTGCCAGGATTGATTATATTGTCGGGATCGAAAATCTTTTTGATCGATTTCATGATTTCGACTTCTGAGGCAGAGCGAGTATAAGATAAGAATGGTTTTTTTGTTAGTCCAACACCATGTTCAGCTGAAATACTACCGTCATTGTTTTTGACAGCTGTAAACACTAAATTGTCAACTTGCTGGCACTCTTTAACAAATTGTTCTTTGCTCATGTTGTCTGGGCGTAAAATATTAATATGTAAATTCCCATCACCAATGTGACCAAACCAAACAACCTCCCATGTGGGATAGGCATTGGATAAGATTTTTTCCAAATCTTGCATAAAGTTAGGAACTTTAGAGATGGTTACTGAGATATCGTTTTTATAAGGAGAGTATTTTGCTAAAGATTCGCTAATGTCTTCGCGTAAACGCCAAAAGTTTTTAGCTTGAGATTCAGATTGGCTGATGGCTCCATCGGTAACCAGTCCCTGTTCAAGACACTTTTCGAAAACTTCGAGGGCTGTATTTTGATCGGCCTCTGATTTAATTTCGATTTCGGCAAGTACGTAGTACTGAACTTCGCTGGTGAATGGGCGCGAAAGACCAGTGCTTGCAATGACTTTTTGTAAAGCCTTTTCTGAGAACATTTCAAAGGCAGTGAGTGTGCATGCTTTTTTGAATTGAGAAAAAATTTGCATGATTGCGTTGAGCTCTTGTGCGCCCAAGATTAAAACTTGTAGAGGTGGTGGTGGGTTGGTCAGACGGATTTGTGCCTCTACGACAAATCCAAGAGTGCCTTCGCTGCCAATAAATAAATGTCTGAGATCGTATCCCGTCGCATTTTTTACCAAAGATTTGTTCAGCTCTAATATGTCACCGGAACCGGTGACAACCTTGAGTCCTACAACCCAATCTCTTGTCAGTCCATAACGAACGACTTTGATGCCGCCGGCATTGGTTGCGATATTACCGCCAATTTGGCTTGAGCCTCTGGCTGCAAAATCCACCGGATAATAAAGATTTTTTTGAGTTGCAAATTGTTGTAGGCTTTCAGTGATCACCCCGGCTTCGACAGTGACGACTTGATCTAGTTCATTGAAGTTGAGAATTCGATTCATTTTTTCTAACGAAACAACAACCTCTCCTTGATGGGCAACTGCCGCGCCGCTGAGGCCAGTTCTTCCGCCTGATGGCACAAGGCTTAGTTTGTGTTTTCGTGCCCAGAGGACAATGTTTTGTACATCTGTGATGGATTGCGGGAAAAGGATAGCTTTGGCGTTGATGTCAAAATAAGTTGTCCAGTCTTTGCCATAATATTTAATTGAATCCACATCTGTTTTAATCTGCTCTGGTTTTAGAAAATCAATTTGTGGTAGTAAATCAGAATTCGACTTGCTCATCATTTGCTCCAGTTGCTGTGGATCTCAATCTATCTCAGTTATTTTTACTTGTTTGTTTAGTTTTAAGCAAACGCATTGCGGTTGAGTTATTATCCAAGCTCAGTACAATGTTATTTTGATAAGAAGTTGTTATTTGTTCAAGCAGTTCAATACCTAATAGTAAAAGCTCTAGATCGGAATCAGTGTTGGAATTTTTTAGAAATTGCTCGCAAAGATCTTCCATCGGTTCGCAAATTAAAGAGACCTGTGCGAAACCGTAAGTTTTTCCAGTTCCCTTGAGATTGTGAAAAAGTGTTTTTAAATTTTCCCAATCTTTTTCTTGCATGAAATAGTGTTTGCGAATGTCAGATATTTTTTGTGGCAATAATTGAAGGTATTCAACTTTGAGTTCGGAAAGGACTTGATCAAGAGAGATGTTTTTATTTGTAATACCAACCTCAAGGTGAAAAACGCTGTTCTTTGAGTTTCGCGGTGCGAATTTTAAAGACAGAGTATAATGGGCACAATCCCCAGCTAGCAGAGAGAATCATGTAGACTCCAAAGTATGCCCACCATGGACCACCAGCTGCTGCCCATGAGGTGCCCAGGACGCCGAAGATAAAACGTAAAATACGATCCCACATTGCTAGATTGATTTTCATATTCTTATTTTAGTGAGTGCCTGTTGGCTTTGCCAAGCCTTCAGGCGATCTCAGGACAAAAGTATGGGGAATTATTTGAAAAGCTCTTGCAGTTCGCCGGATTGATACATTTCCATCATGATATCGCTGCCGCCAACCAATTGTTTTTTGACGTAAAGTTGTGGGATGGTCGGCCAATTGCCGTAAACTTTGATGCCATCGCGCATTTCTGGCTCTTCAAAAACATCCACTGAATGGAAAGAGACTCCAAGATCTTGTAATATGGCAGCTGCACGAGCTGAAAATCCACACTGAGGAAACTGAGGATTTCCTTTCATGAATAAAACGACTTGGTTTTCAGTTAAAAGGGTATCAATTTTTTGTTGTACATCTGACATGATCATCTCCGTATAGAGCCTTTGTCTGGGCAAAGGGTTGGTAAAATACAATCTTAATTAAGAAATCAATTTAGTACGAATCGAAAGTGCGTGTACCTCTCCTGTTTTCAGCTCAGCAGCGAAAACGGTCATAATATCTTGATGTTGTTGAATGCGTGTTTTGCCAGCAAAGGCTTTGGATTCAACAGAGACTTCCCAGTGATCCTGAGTGCCAGTTAAATCAAAAACCTGAATGTTTGAATTTGGATAGGCTTGGGCTAGTTTTTGTATCATCATTTCTTGTGTCATCGAACACTCCATCAATAGGCTCAGTATTTACCTGAACGTATTTGCTGATGCAATGATTCAGTCATTTTTTTTCTCGCAGAGAGTTGGGGTGTTGCGATAGGCTAGTGTCGTTGTTTCAAGGAGTTTTATTTTGCCATTGTTACTTATTTTTGTGTCCACTCTTTTTACGGTGCTAGCGTACTCTGTTTTGCGTCTTATTTTTTTAATTTGGAATCATCAGCTGTATTTTTCAAAACCGCTAAGTAGTTTGTTATGGGCTTTTGTCGTTGGTCTACGTTTTGATTTATCGGCCGTGATGACTTTGATGGCAATACCTTTGCTTTTTTCTTTGATTCTCATTTCGTTTTCAAAATTATTTTTGCAGAAATATAAATTTTCAATTCAGCGTATGGTTATCGCTGGGGTTTGTTTTTTTCAATTGTTGGGTTTGGTTTTGTGTTTAGGTGATGCAGAATTTGTGAATTTTCTTGGGCGGAGATTTACTTTTGATGCATTGTTTTTTTTGCAAGAAATTCCGGGCAAGTTTTGGTCGACATCGGCAACCTACTGGCCGCTAAGCTTAACGGCGTTAGTATTCTTATTTTCTTATACTTGGATCTTGTGGCGATGGGTTCCGCGGTTGGCTCAGCTATTGGCAGATGTGAGTCAGCAGTATGTGGTAAGAACTTGGCAAAAATTTTTATGGGTTTTGGTTTTTGTTGTTGTCACTGTGATTTCGGCGCGCGGGGGGCTGCAGAATAAACCGATTAATTTCGCACACTCGCAAGTTTTTGCAGTTCCTGCGATGAACAATTTGGTTTTAAATTCTTCTTTTAGTTTTATTCAAACAATTCGTCGTCAAAGTTTACCTAGAGATCATTTTTTTTCGAATGCTGATGAAATGCTACATTTACTAAATGGTTACTCGGCAGAGAAATCAGTCCACTTGGCGGTAAGGCCAAATGTCGTTTTAATTATATTGGAAAGCTTTTCTCAAGAGCTAGTAGGGGCTGCCAATCATGGCATAGGCGTCACTCCTTTTTTAGATGAACTAACTAAGAAAAGTTTATTTTTTTCTGATAATTATGCCAATGCCCGCCGCTCGATAGAGGGGATTGGTGCTTTGCTTGGCGGAGTTCCGGCAATGATGAATGAGCCTTTTATTAGCTCGCAGTATTTAACAAATTATTTTTTGGGTATAGGCACTTTGCTAAAGCCAGCAGGTTATCAGAGCCATTTTTTTCATGGAGCTCACAATAGCTCGATGTATTTTGATCAGTTTATGAAGAGCGCGGGCATTGAGCATTATTGGGGTTTGAATGAGTATCCAGATCCAAGCCAATATGACGGTACATGGGGTATTTGGGATGAGCCTTTTTTGCAATGGATGAAGATGAAAATGGATGGTTTTCCTGAGCCTTTTTTTGCCTCTGTTTTTACACTAAGCTCACACAGTCCTTTTCGCGTGCCTGAGGTTTTTCGTGGGAGGTTTCCAAAGACATTTCCTGATGGGGTTGAATGTGAAATTTGTGAGTCGGCAGCTTACACGGATGAATCTTTAAGGCGTTTTTTTGCTGAGGCTGAAAAGTCTCCGTGGTTTTCGCGCACAGTTTTTATTATCACTGCGGATCATACGTTTAAAGCTATGCGCAGTGGAGGGGGCGGAGAACTCTCACAATATCGAATTCCAATGTGGATTTATGCTCCTGGATTTGATTTAAAAAAAGTAGATGAGAATATGGTCACGCAACAAGTGGATATATTGCCAACAATGATTGAATTAGCAGGTGTGTCTCATCCTGAAATAAATTTTTTGGGACGATCGGTTTTTGCTAAGGGGAATCGTTTTGCGGTGACTTTTACAGACAATCATTACCTGCTGATCGATCGAGATGTTTACTTAAAATATCACCGCGGTGAGGATTCATTTAATCTTTATGGTAAGCAGGATTTGTTAGAGCAAGATGAATTGCATGATGAAAAAGTTAAATTTGAGCTGACGCAAAAGCTGAAAGCGACTATGCAGTACTTCAGTCAAGGAATGTGGGACAATAAATTATATTATCCTTTGGGGAAGTGATTTTGGATAACGACAACAGACAGATTTATTTTGCTCCGGCCTCTGAGCAACATCAGAAAAAAGAAAAAGCTAAGGCTCGCGAGCTGCGACAGTCCCAGTGGTGGCGTCAGCAATTGGGGACGGGAGTTTGTTATCATTGCGCAAATAAATTCAAAGCAGATGATTTGACCATGGATCATTTGATTCCAATCGTTCGTGGCGGAAAAAGTGATAAAAAGAATTGTGTCGTTTCGTGCAAAGGCTGCAATACGAAAAAAGGATACAAAACCAGAGCTGAGATGGCGATGGAAGAGCTTGCGTTAAGTTCTAAAACAGAAGAATCTGATTAAAACCATGGCAATTGACGCTGTGTACACTGGAAAATACAGACTCAGATCCTGTTTATGCTTGCGTAGATGCTATGCGTTGCGTTTTCCTATCAGCTGATTCATCGAAAATAAAGGATCTGACATCGTGAGTAATAAAATTACGAAAAGTAGCACAGCCGAATATTTTTCCAAAAATCTTCAACAAGTAGGTTTTTCTTCGCCTTTGAAAGCGGTTTTAACAACGCTGAAAGAGGCCGTCGATAATTCACTCGATGCTTGCGAGCAGGCAGGTATATTGCCTGACATCGAGGTTCAGGTTTTACGTGTTGGCGTTGGTTCGTCAAAAAACACGGACCTGGTTAAAATTATCGTTGAAGATAATGGACCTGGGATTGAGGCCGAAGATTTGGCCAAAGTTTTTGGTGAGTATTTAGCCTCTTCAAAATTTGGCCGTGGACAGTGTTCCCGTGGACAGCAGGGGATTGGTATCTCGGCGGCAACAACTTGGGCACAGCTTACCAATGCAAAAGGTGCTTTGGTGATGAGTAAAACCTCGCAAATGCGCAAAGCAATTCGTGGGCAAGTCGATGTTGATATCAAATCCAACACAGGTATTTTGAAAAACAAAGAAAGCGTAGATTGGGATAAAAAATCTGGTGTGCGCGTTGAGTTTGTTATTGATGGACGAATTCAATTAAATGGTGATGGTGGTTTGATTACCTATATCGAAGGTACGGTGTTGGTAAACCCACATCTTACCGTGCGATATAAATTATTAGATAATGATTGGGTGCAAATCGATAGAGTGAGTCACTCTGTTCCAGATGTGCCAGAGGCAACGTTACCGCATCCACATACTTTTAAACTTGGTGAGTTTATTACTCACTCTACTTTGTACGGAAAAACTTCTTTGGAGAAGTTTTTGAAAACAGGATTTTCGCGAATCAGTGATCAAGCAATTCATGATTTTGTAAAAAAAGGTTTGCCGAAATCTCTACTTGATAAGTCCGTTTCTTCTTTGAAAGATTCAGATTTCAAAACTGCATTTCAAGCAGTGCAAGATACTGAATTGATGGCACCATCAACCAAGTCTGTTTTAACAGTTGGTGAAGATGCATTGTCAAAATCAATTGGTCGCTTGGGCGAAGTAGACTTTTTTTCGGTAGTAACCAGAAAACCTGCTATTTGTGATTTTAAACCAGTTGTTGTCGAGGTTGCATTAGCTCGTTTTAAAAATCGTAATTTAGAGGCTGATGAACCCGTTCAGCTTTTACGGTTTGCCAATCGTGTTCCTTTGCAGTTTGATAAATCAGGTTGTGCAATTACCTGGGCTATTGAGTCTGTGAATTGGAAATCCTATGGTGTTCAGCAGCCCAAAGGCAGTTTGCCATTGGGTCCCTATGTTTTTGCAGTTTCTTTAACGTCGCCGTTTATCAAATTTAAAAATGCTTCGAAAGAAACCATTGATGCTTCAGAAGAGTTGGTAGAAGAAATTCGGCGTGCATTAATGCAGGCTGGGCAAAAACTTTCACGTCATATTAAAAAAGAGTCAAAAGAGGCAGATTTAGAAAGAAAATTAACACATATTGAACAGTTTGGACCTATTTTGGTCGAAACTTTGGTGCGTCTAACCAAGTCGTCTGATGCGCGAAAAAAACGAGCTGAAGAAGGATTGCGAAAATTGTTGGGTAGAGATTCGGAAGATGCTATCGCGGACTTGGAAGAAGCTGAGAGTAAATTGGCTAAATTAAAATCTAAAGATGCAAAGAAAATGAGTTCTGAAGATGATGAGATTGATGCTGAGGAAGTCGAAGAAAAGCCAGTGGCTACTACCAAGAAAATCGTGGGCACTCAGAAGAAATAATTAGCAAAGACTTAGGGAAACAAAATGGCAAAGCTTATTAGTATCCGTGAATTAAAAATTGATATTCCGAAAGAAGCGCAAAATCTAGCTGAGAAAATGCTTTCGGATTTGGAAAAATCAAAACGTCCAGTTTTAGAGGCGGTAAAGGCTTCATTGGATAATTCTTATTACAATCCTAAAGTTGGTTACTTACAGCCTGGAGACAAGAAAGTTCGCACGGAGTTGAACGTTTCTTCGGTACAAAAACTTGCTCGAGTGGTTTTTGTCCTAGAAATCTTATTGCGTAATTTGGATATCGGAGCTGTGAATACCAAAAGGGAATTGTATTACATTTGTAAGGGTTTAATCAAAAACGACAAGAAGTTCAAAGCTCTTGATTTTGAAGATCAAAATGAGAGTGATTCAATTATCGATTTCATTGGTGATATGTTGCAAGTTTATCGTGAAGAATTGAATTGTTTTGCCAATGATCGTGGTGGGCAAACATATTCACAGCAATTGGTCGTGCACGAGACTATGCCTGATGGAGAAAAGGCGACTATTGACTTGTCAACATTGGGAACGGCTCCGTTTCAGCCAAAAAATAAACCTCAATCTTTGCGTTTAAAAGTGCGTAAAAAAGTTGATTTTGCATTGGTGATTGAGTCTGAAGGTACGGCCAATACCTTGCAATCAATGGGTTTCACAAAGCGGAACAATTGTGTTTTGATTGGTGCGCAAGGTGTCCCTTCAAATGGGGTTCGTGGTTGGTGTAAATTGATCGAAGAAGAGTTGGATTGCCCGATGTATTTTTTCGGAGATCTGGATGCGTACACCTTACAGAATATTTTTAGAACTTTAAAGGCCGGATCTGCGGCCTCATTGATTCGAAATGCCGATTTCTCAGCTCCAAAAGTAAAGTTTTTGGGTGTTTTACCTGAAGATGTGGCTAGGTATGATTTGCCATACTATAAAGTGAGAGAGTCAGATCCAGTGGAAGCAAGAGCCTTGAAAAAAGCTAAAGATGCTTTAGAAAACGATCCGTTTTTCTTAGATAAGAAAAACAAGGGTTTGGCAGATATTTTACGCTGGTTGTTAAGAGAAAAAGTACGTTGCGAGCAGCAGTCCTTGTTCTCTGTCGATCCAAAGGATCCAATTAAAATGGAAAAAATCATCCTAGAAAAAATCAAACGCGGCGCCTACGTCTAGAAGTCGCGTTTAAAAAACACGTCCAACAACAGAAAAACTCCTCCTCCCCCTGAAAAACCGAGTTTCGCAGACGAGGAAAGCAGAGGGCAGGGGATTCTTTTTTTACGATACGGCCATCCAGGCCTCACCGCCCATAATTACGCCATCATGGCGGGGCGGAGATCGTAAAAAAAGAATCCCCTGCCCTCTGCTTTCCTTGTCGAGTATGCCTGAGCGTTTTTCAGGGGGAGGGGGAGTTTTTCTTTTGTTGGAAGGTCCGGTGTCGCGGCACGGTCTTGTTGCCAAACTTAAAAACTGCCAGTTATGATAAGTCTCACAATTTTTTTAAGCTGCCGATATCGGTCGCAATTTCTTGAAAGAGGTCCATCATGTCAGCAAACTCTTCTGCAAAAATTGAAACGACACCTGAAATGGTTCAAGAGGTTTATCGTAAATCTCGTGAGCGCCTGGCTGTCATTCGTCAACGTTTGGGTCGCCCAATTACTTTGGCTGAAAAAATCCTTTATGGTCACTTGGATGACCCACAATCGCAAGAAATTGAAAGAGGCAAAAGCTTTTTACTTTTAAGGCCTGACCGTGTGGCAATGCAAGATGCAACTGCGCAAATGGCGTTGTTGCAGTTTATGTTGGCGGGCAAAGATCAGGCTGCGGTTCCTTCGACTGTTCATTGTGATCATTTGATCCAGGCTTACAAGGGCAAATCAGACGACATGACGGCTGCAAATAAAGTGAATGAAGAAGTTTATAGCTTTTTGTCAACGGCCTCTTCGCGTTACGGTATTGGTTTTTGGAAACCAGGCGCTGGGATTATTCACCAGGTAATTTTAGAGAATTATGCATTTCCAGGTGGTTTGATGATTGGTACAGATTCTCACACTCCGAATGCTGGTGGTTTGGGAATGTGTGCTGTTGGTGTTGGTGGTTCTGATGCATCCGATGTTATGGCTGGTCTTTCTTGGGAAGTTAAAAATCCAAAATTAATCGGTATCCATTTGAAAGGTAAATTGAGCGGTTGGACTTCGGCAAAAGATGTTATTTTAAAACTTTGTGGAATGTTAACTGTTAAAGGTGGAACCGATAAAATTGTTGAATATTTTGGTGAAGGAACGGCATCCATTTCTTGTACGGGAAAAGCAACCATCACAAATATGGGCGCTGAGCTTGGTGCAACATGTTCGGTGTTTCCATATGACGATCGAATGGGTGGATATTTGAAATCCACCAATCGTGCTGCTCTTGCTGATTTAGCAAATCAAAATAAAGATATTCTTTCTGCTGACCCTGAGGTTTTGCAAAATCCAGAGAAATTTTATGACGAAGTTTATGAAATTGATTTGTCAACTTTGGAGCCACATCTTGTTGGGCCTCACACTCCAGATTTAGCTCGTCCGATTTCTGCTATTGCAAAAGAAGCAAAAGAAAAAGGCTGGCCTACAAAATTATCAAGTGCGTTGATTGGTTCATGCACCAACTCTTCTTATGAGGATATTGGTCGTGCAGCATTTGTTGCCGAGCAGGCCTTAGCACTTGGTCATTCAATGCCACAGCCATTTTTAGTTTCACCAGGATCTACGCAAGTTCAAAAAACAATTGAGCGTGATGGTCAGCTTCAAGTTTTAAACCAAACTGGTGCCACGGTATTAGCAAACGCTTGTGGTCCATGTATTGGTCAGTGGAAACGTGATGATATCAAGGCTGGCGAAAAAAATACGATTGTGACTTCATTCAATCGTAACTTTCGTGGACGTAACGATGCCAACAATGAGACGTTGTCATTCATCGCTTCTCCAGAGATGGTGATGGCTTTGGGTTTAGCTGGAAGAATTGATTTCAATCCTGCAACTGATGAGTTGGAAACGGCAAAAGGTAAAGTTAAATTGAAAGCTCCTGTAGCGCCAGATCTTCCAGCAAAAGGTTATGTAGCTGATGAAGAAGGTTATCAAAAGCCAGCCGGTAAAGATGCGGTGGTTGCAGTCAGTCCAAAATCTGATCGTTTGCAATTGTTGGCTCCATTTAAACAATGGGATGGAAAAGATTTTGTATCACAATTTGTTTTGGCTAAAGCTAAAGGAAAATGCACGACAGATCATATTTCTCCGGGTGGCCCTTGGTTGAAATACCGTGGTCATTTGGACAATATCTCAAACAATATGTTGTTGGGTGCTGACAATGCTTTTTCAAGTGAAATTGGAAAAGGTAAAAGTCAGTTGAGTAATGAGCGTGGAATTGAATTCGCAAAAATTGCCAGAGAATATCAAAAAGCTGGTAAGGGTTGGGTTATTATCGGTGATGAAAATTATGGTGAAGGTTCTTCACGTGAGCATGCGGCGATGTCACCTAGATTTTTAGGTTGCTCAACTGTGATTACTCGCAGTTTTGCGCGTATTCATGAAACCAACTTGAAAAAGCAGGGTGTTTTGGCTCTCACTTTTGCGGAAACAAAAGACTATGATAAAATTTTGGAAGACGACAAGGTGACTTTGCATGATCTTGCGAATTTATCTCCAGGCAAAAATGTCAAAATGACTTTGGAACATAAAGATGGCAGCAAAGAAGAAATCAGCTTGAAGCATTCTTACAACGCGGAACAATTGAAATGGTTCCGTGCTGGAAGTGCTTTGAATTTGATCGCTAAAGGCCATTAATATTATCTAGCTTTTTCGACAAGCACAGGGATGGAATTTCTCTGTGCTTTTGCGATGGTATCTAAAATCATACTTTTTAAAAATCGATTGATTTCAATGCTTCGCGAGTAACCGATATATCGATAGATAAGGCCTCGCGGAGTAGGTTGAAATAGAATCAAGCTCTCTTTCATGTAAAGCGGTACATCAGTGTCCTTGGCGTTACTAGCCATAGAATTTTTAATAATGATCAGTCCGTTTGCGCCTTTGTATATTGTTGGTTGTGAACAATAAATAGATTTACCTTTAAATTTTACATTGTTTTGCTGGCAGACATAGGAGCCGGAGATTTGAAAGCTCTCAACCTGTGAAAAAGCAGCAAGGTTGAATTGTGGAGAAAGAAAGGTTTCGGCCGCGCGATCGGCTCGAATATTTGGCAAACAAGCAGTTATAGAAATTTTTAATAAGCTACCGTTAAAGTTAGAATTGGCAGTTGCAGATTCAATTGAAACTTTGGAATTGTTTGCACATGGTAATTTGTTTTGAGCCATTTTTTGCAAAAGGGCTCCTTCGCTGATTAGCAGCTGATCGATTGTTTTCAGAATAGTTTGTGCACTTTGCGGATTTAGACCATCAAATTTGCTCAATTCATTAATCGCATTTTTGCTGATCGGAAAGCTAATCTGTGGGTTGAGAAAATCTATGGTTGCAGCCTGCTGTATGGTTACGTTTGAATTGTTGATAAATTGCTGAAGATCAACAGCAAAACTAGAAATAGAAAATGCACAAATTACTATTGTCATCGTAAATGACACCATCACTGGTTGAGAAGTTTGAAAAAAATAGATTTTCGAATAGTGCTTATTTATCATTTGAGCTCCTTTGGCAGCGTTATTGCGTTGCATGATATGTTATGATTTGGTTTTGCTGACTTGTGTGCACTAAGACATTGATTAGCAAAGGTCATGCTTGGGTGGCGGTCTTGATTCTGATTTTATTTATTAAATCTAAAGACATGGAGTCACTTTGTAGTGGCTATGCGGTCTATTTTGGTTGGTTTTTATATTTTTATTCAATTTTATATTTCACATTGAGCTAGGGTATCGCGATGAACTTGTAAACAGTTCTGAAAACAGTTCATTTTAAATGATGACTTTGTTTTATGGGTTTGAGATAAATTTTCGAGTAAATCGTATATGCTTCTAATAGGGGGAAGCGTTTCTACCGGGTGCCTTAAATACCTGACTACGATATGTATAATATAGAAATATATGTATACACAGGTCTAAGTCGCCAGTTTGAGACTACTCTCCAGTTAGGGTTATGCTATTTGCTTAACAAAACCATAGGGGGGTTTCGTGTCTCGTAAATATATCAGTTTAGTATTGTCGCTTCTTTTGCCTTTGCTTGGTCAGGCATACACGCCAGCGCAACAAGATCATATTGAAGCTTTGAGTGGGGATACTCAGCTTGTGCAAGCTATGAAACAAAAACGAGACACTAATTATGTTGAGGCAGCAGATTTAGTTGTTACCAAAATTCTACCTGATGACACTCAAGGATTACCTCACCAACGTTGGTTGGCGCACGCATCAGATGGCGGAAGCGTTTTGTTAGTTTACAATTCTGATATGGGCGCTCGTATTCCAGTAAAAGTTGGAGATCACTTTGCAGCTGGTGGTCAGTTTATTTGGTCAAATCAAGGTCCTTTGTTGCATTGGTTGCATGAAGATACACGCAATAAGAGACCAGATGGGTTTGTTTATTATGGTGGTGTGATTTACGGCGAACCAAACAATAATCACTCACGTCATTAATTAAGTTTAAAAATCTATTTGATTGTTTTTCTAGACCAGCCGTTGTGCTGGTCTTTTTTTTGTCTAGGTGTGAAAATAGGACTGCTGGCTTTTTGATTTTCGTCTTAGACTGAAAAGGTGGATATAAAGCTTGGTCTCTTCTTTTTATTGCTGTGTGGTTGCGCTTCAGAAAATGTGATTAGCGGAGCTGTTTCTGCAGCTTCCAAACCAACTCGAGAACAGCTTTTGAATAAGACTCGTGATGATATTCTAGGTCCGAATCGGGCATTACAATCTGTTGAAAAAAAATCAGCCGCTAAAAATAAAAAATTTATTTATCGGAATGTCGCAACTGCATTTCCAGATAACGGAAAAAATCAGTTGTTAAAAAATAGAGCTTTAGCAAAGAACTTGGTCAGTGGTGCTGTTGATCATTCGCCTTGGCGTTTGCGGGTTTATGGCAATCAAGAGCATGAGAAGTCCAATCAGCGTCGATTTAGCACTCCGAATAAGGTTTTGTATTCAACACCTCTATCTCAGAAGGATTCTCTGCGACTGAGCTTGGATAATAAACGAGCGTTGGCTTCGGAGCCATTTTATCAGGTAAATAGTCAGACTGAAGATGATATTTATGAGTCCAACAATGCCCGCGAGCAAGCATTTGATTTAGTTCAATATGAAAACACTTGGTTGTCTTTGGTTGCAGAAGAGGGCGCGCAAAGAAATGATGATTGGTATCGGATTTTTATCTCACCACAGTACCGACATTTGGTTGTTGATTTACGATTCCAAAGCTACCTCGGTGATATTGATTTAAAACTTTATGATGCCAAAGGACAGTTGGTTGGAGTGTCGCAAGGGACTGGTGATGATGAGTATCTTAATCTAAATTTAGATCTGGGTGGGTATTATTATTTACAGGTTTATGGCAGTAACCTTGGCAACCATTATGATTTAAAATACTCGTCATATTTTATGACGGGTGGTGATGATGAGTATGAGGAAAATGATACTCTAAGAACAGCTTTTGATTTGCGCTCGGGTGAGGGTAAATGGTTGTCCGAGTTCAAGGGTGAAGCTGTAGCTGCTGATGATGATTACTATAAAATTCAGGTGCCAAACTCAAAACGTCGAGTGGTCATAGATCTCAGAGTTGATATAGATGGAAAAATCGAACGTGGGGATGTCGACGTTCGGCTGATCGATGATAAAGGTTCAGTTATTGCTTCATCGGCGAATACTGGGTCTGATGATTTGATAGATTTTGTTGTGCCGCACTCTGGAGTTTATTTTATTAAGGTTTATCCATTTCAGCCGCTGAATAATTTCAATATGTATGATCTCAAATGGCAGTCGATGCTATCGGTTGTGTCTCAATCTGATTCGAAGTGATTTTTTTCTTTTGCTTTTTTATTAAAATTTCAATTTTATGATTGAACGCATTAAGCGTTTAATTTGTCCTTTGAAAATGGAAATTGCGGCTTGTTTTGCGTCAAATCAATATTCAATTATCTAAATAATTTCAATGAGATAAAAAATAATTTTCGTGGTTGGTCTAGGCTTGTCTGATATCCTAGGTCCAGGCTTAAGAAATGAATTGTGCGGCGACCGGGAGTACGCCATGTCAGATAAGAGATCAGAAGCGAAGGCAGTTCCGGTCACAGTTCAACACATCAGGCGATGCCATGTGTGTGGACATACAAACGAGAGCGAAGGCTCTGCGGTGAGGAGGTGTGAACATTGTGGAAAGCATCTTGCCCCTTTCTTCTATTTCGATGAAAGTGGATTGGAAGGCTTGGAAGAAAAAGGTCCATATCTTAGCTTATGGAAGCTGACACCTTTACAAGAGGGGCAGTACAATCCGATATGGGGTCTGAGCACTTATTGGCAGGAGTCACATGAAGGTCAGCATAGAGGATATACTTAAAGCTCGTGAAGTTATTTCGCCCATCACCAAACGCACTGATTTGGATTTATCAGCCAGTGCAACAAAGGTGATGGGTTCTGAAATATATTTTAAATTTGAGAACCAACAGCACACTGGCAGTTTTAAGCTGCGAGGGGCTTTGAATAAAATTGCATCGTTGAGTGAAGCCGAAAAAAAACGAGGTGTCGTTGCCAGCTCGGCGGGCAACCATGCACAAGGTGTCGCATTCAGCGCGACCAGGTCTGGGGTCAAATCAACCATCGTTATGCCGGTGCATGCGCCGCTGGTAAAAATTCAAGCGACAAAAGATTATGGTGCCGATGTTATTTTACACGGCGAAATTTATGACGATGCTTATGAGCATGCGCGAAAATTAGAAAAAGAAAAAGGTTTCATTTTTGTTCACCCATTTGAAGATGCGCATGTGATTGCCGGACAGGGAACTCTTGGTTTTGAGATCTTGGAGAAGATTCCAGATCTAGATTCGATTATCATTCCAATCGGTGGTGGTGGATTGATCAGCGGTATTGCCACAGTTATTAAAGAATTGCGCCCTCAATGTAAAGTGTATGGTGTGCAGAGCAGCCAAATGCCGGGTATGGAGAGAATGTTTCATAAACAATTTTTTGAAAGTACCGGCAAGAGTATAGCTACAATTGCTGATGGTATAGCGGTGAAAAAACCAAGTCCTGTAATGTATGAATCTTTTATCTCAAAACTTGTCGATGATATAGTGACAGTGACTGATGATGAAATTGCAGAGGCGATTGTATTTTTATTAGAAAAATCTAAAACCGTAACAGAGGGTTCTGGCGCTGCTGGTTTGGCAGCCCTTTTCCAAAAAAGTTTAAAGCTAGGGCCGAAAACTTGTGTTTTGTTATGTGGTGGGAATATTGATTTAAATATAATTGCCAAGGTCATAAACAAAGGTTTGATTCGTAAAGGTCGTTTGGTTGAGATGTCGGTGGTTGTCGATGATATGCCAGGAAATCTCAGTCGCATGACTCAGGCGATCGCTGGTCTTGGTGGAAATATTTTAGAAGTTCGCCATGATCGTGTAAGCAAGGGTTTGTTTTTGCGAGAAACCAAAGTTGATTTTATTTTAGAAACAACCAGTGCAGAGCACGTTGAAGATATCAGACAAGCTTTGATGCGCGCGGGTGCTCGAATACTTTAGAAATCATTTGTGTTAAATGGGTTGGTAGAGATTCGTATCCTTGTTGCAAGTTTTTAGCAGAACGCTCGTCAACGAGGCTGTCTTTAGGAGCGGTGATGTGAATCTTGCTCATCACTCCCTGATTTAAATAATCTAACAATTGCCATTTTTGCAATAAGCTAGTGATGCAAATTCCCAATACAAAGTGGCTTGGCAGGCCGCCTGCTGAGCTGCTGGTTCCTGAAAAATCAAACAGGATCGCTTGATTGGATATCAATACTTTGAGTCTCAAACGTTCTGGTGTCTGATTATTTCTTTGAAGCGAAACATCCACAGTTTGTTCAAAACCATCATACTCTTCGAGAAATGCGCTGAATATTTTTTCTGATGTTTGCAAAAGGCTTTTGATATTGGCTGTTGCAAATAATGGTACAGTTTGCGAATAAAATTTTTGCAGTAAATTTATTTCCTGCTGGATGCGTACAACTGTTTTTTTTATTAAACTGGCAAGCTCTGGTGGGCATTGAGGATGGGATTGAATTGCCAGTAAGATCGTATCGTTGATATGTTTGCCCTGTACAATCGGGGTTGGCGGAATGCGAAGAACCTCGGACCAATTTGTTGTTGGTTGTGAAGTGTTAACAATGTTAATTAAATAATAACTTTGCCCGCCAATTTGCCAACAAGAAATAAAACTAATATCCAATGGTTTTGAAGCTCCAGAAGTTGGATCATTGCTAATTACAAAGTCCCCTGGTCCCATTTTAAAATATTTTTGTGTGGTTTTAAATAAGGTAACAAAAATCCCCAGATCTTCAGGTGTTGCAATTTTACAAGCTAAGATATTTCCTTGGGAATCTAAAATGGCCGCAGATGGAAATGAACTTAAAAAGGTATTTAAGCTGTATCTAATTTTTTGAGTTTGCAAAGCTGTATTCATTTTATACCTGCGAATACGCCATTAGTTTGATGACGTGAGCATATTAATTGCCTGTCTTTTGCCAAGGGATCCAATTCGATTGTTAAAAGTGGGAAAGTTTTCTTCAGCTCTGGATATATGATGTCAGCAAAAAAACCTGTGAGCACAATGGGTTTGTTTTTTGCTAAAAACAAAATTTCGCACCCAATTTGAAATAATAAATACTGGCTTAAATCGAGATAAATACTTTTTTCTGAAGAGCGGTTGTTTTTATTAGTGATAAGATTTTTTTCAAGCGCTGTCATTTGATCTAGAAATCTTTTTTTTCCAAGGTTTTGCGTAAAAGGAAATTCAATTTCAAATTGCGCACACAAAAGGTCGAAAACCAATGGGCGTTGGGATCTGCCGAAAAACATTGGTCCTGGTTCAAAGCCAAATTCTTTTTGTGAAAAATTTAAACATTGATCAAGCCCCAAGAAAATTTCCTGAGATGGCTGGATTTGCAGTTTTTTATGATGTGGTATCGCAAGTGATATTTCACCCCAGCTGCTTTCCCAGTTTTTTTTGTTTTGGCTTGGATCGATAAAAATCCACTGATCCATTTCAAGAGCAAGAATACATTTCTCAGTTTCAAAGTGAGCTAGACATTGTAACCAACTCCACAAGCTTTCTGAAATTTGTTTGTTATGGCAATCTTTTTCGACAATGTTTTGAAAGTGGCAAATTGAAAGCGATGGCGTCTGATAATTTGTATCGTCGCTTGAAAAGCTATTTCTGATTTCTTCGATATGCTCTGAGAAGACTCCAGAAAGGCAGGCGTTCAATGTGTTCTTGCGCAAATGACTGAGATCTGAATTGTTATTTTCATTTTGATAGAAAACCTCAAAACCTTGCGCTTGTATATAGGCAAGGGTGGTCTCTAGATTTAATTCTGTTTCGTTGGATTCAAAATCATTTTCGTTAAGATGCAGACAGATGCGTTTGATCTCTGCAGTTTTTAGTTTTGTTAACAGGCTTTCCAGATCAGAAATTTTAATTGGTGTTGCAACATTATATATGTGATCTGGCGTACCTAAAGAACCAAAATGCGAGCTAGTGATTTTGCTTTCGTATTCTTGTTTGCTGATTTTTTCTGAGAGAATTTGTGCGACAGAGCCGCCCAGCTTGCTGTCGAGGACTTTATTGCAAAAGTGAGTGTTGATGATAACTTCTGAAGGTTTATGTTCTTGCCATATTTTTTTTAGTTCTTGTGTCAGAGATTGGTGAGGTAAAAACAGGCGGAAGTGATGTTTTGGTTTTTCAGATTTTTTTTGCGATGGATTTTCAAAAAGACCAATTTCACAAAAATAAGGACTGATAGAAAGAATTGCCGATAATTTAGTGCTCATTTTTTGGTCCAAAAAATCTTTCTACTTGATTGATATTAATTCCTGGTTACAACTACACCATATTGCCACTGAAAAAAAGAAGAAATCGCGACAAAAAAACGTGATAAAACCAGAGTGGCAGCTGTGATCCGCCGAAGGAGCAAATTTGTGAAAGTCAGTCCGGAAATTTTGAATTTAGTTCCCTATAAACCTGGAAAGCCAATTTCTGAAACCAAGCGCGAGTACGGTTTGACTGATGTGATCAAATTAGCCAGCAATGAAAACCCATTGGGCATGTCACCCAAAGCAAAACAAGCTGTGATCCGCCAATTAGAGGAAGGTCATCGTTATCCAGATGCTTCCTATTATGAATTGTGCGAAAAGGTTTCGCAAAAATGGAATGTCCCACTCAATCAAATCGTGATCGGCAATGGTTCCGATGAGTTGATTGATTTACTTGTACGCATTTACTGTGAACCACGCGAATCCATTGTCATTCCTGAAAAATCTTTTGTTGCGTATTCGGTGAGGGCTGGTGCATCACGTGTGCGGGTTCAGACCACACCGTTAAAAGCTGGTTATCAGGTGGACTTTGAAGCGCTATCAACCTTTCTTCGCGAAAAACGAGAGAGCACCTCGACAAGATTAGTATTTTTAGCCAATCCAAATAATCCAACTGGAGTATACTGTCCTGCAGATCAGGTTGAGGCTTTTTTGGCAGAGTTTGGTAATCATCCAGATCTGTTGATTGTATTTGATGAGGCCTATAATGAGTTTGTTAGAGCTAAAGATTATCGCTCGGGACAAAGCTTTATGACTCAATATAAAAATATTGTGGTGCTGCGAACTTTGTCGAAAGCTTATGGTTTGGCGGGTTTGCGAGTTGGTGTAATGATGGCGCCGGCAGAGACGGCAGAGCTTGCGCACCGAGTTCGGACTCCGTTCAATGTCAGCGAATTGTCTCAGGCGGCGGCAATCGCAGCTTTGGATGATGATGATTTTATACGCAAAACATGTGAAGCAACGTGGCAGGGGTTGGATTATTTCTACCAACAGTTGAGTTTATTGGGTTTGCCATACATTGAGTCGCAGGGAAATTTTGTGATGTTTGACACTTTGAGGGATGTAGTAGAAGTTAACGAGGCTTTATTGCGCAAAGGCGTGATTCTTCGTCCAGTATTGAATTATGGTTTTAAAACTGAGATGCGTCTTAGCGTGGGTTTGCCACACGAGAATCAGAGAGCGATTGCGGCTTTGAAGCAAGTTTTGAATGAAATCAAGCCGTGCAAGTAAAGTGATTTAAATAATAATTTAAGCAAAGAGTATGAGATGGATATGGGACAAGTGATTACAATTGATGGGCCAGCAGCATCTGGAAAAACTTCTGTCAGTCGTGAGCTGGCAAAGCGCATGGGTTGGCACTGGGTCTCAACCGGAGCTTTTTATCGAGGGTTAGCATACGCGGCTATGCGTTTATCTATGGATTTAACTAATGAACAGCAATTGGCCGAGCTTTCAATGGGCAATAAATGGCGAGTTGAAATGGACGAAGAGAGAACTCGTGTTTATTTTGAAAACGAAGACATCACTGATCAAATAGCACAAGAAGCTGTCGGCAATGTTGCCAGCAAAATTAGTCATTTCCCTAAGGTTCGAGAAAGTCTTTTGCAAGGTCAGCGACGTTGCCAAGCTGTGACTGCGGGGCTAATTGCCGAAGGACGGGATTGTGGAACAGTTGTGTTTCCAGAGGCTGAAATTAAAATTTATTTGACGGCTCGTTCGGAAAACCGAGCAGAGCGCAGAGCTAAAGAGCAAGGCTTGTCGGCAGAGTCTTTAATTGAAGCGCAAACGCAAAGAGATCTGCAGGATTCAACTCGCAAGGCAGCTCCATTACAAGTGCCACCGAACGCATTATTAGTAGATACAACCGAGTTGGATTTTGATCAGGTTGTGTCTTTGGTCGAGAAACACGTTAAAAATTCAGTCTCTAAATCAAGTCATTGATCTTGATATCGTCACCATAAAGCTGGACCATTAGCCAGTTCTAATATGGAACCAGCACAAACATTAGGCATGCCTCCTTGTCTTCGGTAATCTTTTAGAACCGAAAGGTAAAAAAAGCTTCAAGGAGGAAGCAAACACATGAAACAAAACACCCTATCATGGATGAGTAGAGCTGTCGCAGCCGCAGTTTTTTTGTTAGCACTGACCGTTGTTCCAAACAATGTATGTGCAGAAGACAACACGGGAGCGCCAGTTAAAGAATGGACTTTTTTGTTATTTTTAAACGGACATAACAATTTAGATTCCTATGGTGCTTTCAATATCAATCAGATGGAGCAGGTCGGTTCAAACGATCAGATCAATATGGTTGTACAGTGGGCTTCTTTAAAAAATAAACAAACTAAACGTTTATTTGTAACCAAAGATAATGACGTTAAAAACGTGACATCGAAAGCTGTTGAAACAATGGCTCCGGTTGACATGGGTGATTATCGTAACTTGGTAGAATTTGTTCGTTGGGGAGTTCAAAATTATCCAGCGAAACATTATTTTATTGCAGTTTGGAATCACGGTGCTGGTTGGCACTTGGAAAACGTCCGCGGCCTAGGTGATGTACAAGTTCAAGATATCTCTTATGATGACAATACAGGACATCATATTTCGACTGAAGAGTTGGGTCTGTCAATGGCTCAGGCCGCGCAAATTATCGGTCACAAAGTAGACGTTTACGGCAGTGATGCTTGTTTAATGGCTATGGCTGAAGTTGCTGGTGAAATGAAAGACAGCGTGAGCTATTTCGTTGGATCAGAAGAAACAGAACCTGGTTATGGCTGGCCGTACAATACTTTCTTTACAAGATTTGCAGCGAACACGGCGGCGACTCCTGCTGATGTTTCAATATATCTAACTGAAGAGTATTTGAAGGCATACAACGGCGGTATTTATGGCAAACAAGATGTGACATTCTCTGCTTACGATATGAGTAAATTTCAAGCCGTGATGAGTTCAACAAAAGCATTGTCGGCAACGTTGGCAAGTCTAGCTCCTGCAGATATTTCTAAAGCGAAAACAGCTGCGAATAGCACTCAATCTTATGCCTATGATGATTATAAAGATTTTCATGATTTCTTGGATAGAGCGGCAGTTTCATCAGTTGCATTGGATGCAGTTGTTGTTGAAACAGTGAAAGATTCTATCAGAAATCTTGTGATTTCAGGTGGCGGAACTGGCAGCTACAAAGCCTCTCACGGTATTTCGATTTGGTTGCCAACGCAGGCCTCAGATTTGAGCCGTTACCAAGCTCGTTATTCAAAATTGACATTCAATCAGAATACAAATTGGTTGTCTTTTTTAACTATTTTAAACAAATAAGAGTCTGCTGGGCGCACTAGTTGCGCCTTTCGGATTGGAAATTAGATTTTGAATCTACTAAGCAGAGCCTTCATGGCTCTGCTTTTTTTTTAAGTGGTATTTTTTGGTCGAGTGTCAGCTTGTTAGTCGCTTTGACAGCGAATAAATACACAGCGTCAAATAATCTAAAATGGGATCGGACTTTGGTTTGACTTTGCCTAGAGATGCCACCTAAATAGGTCCATCTCAATGCTACAAGATGCATCAGAGGGATAAACCCTTTATTAACTTTGTTATTGAGAAATTTTTTGGGTTTTGAATCTATGGCTGAGATTCAAAATTCAGCAGGAGGTACGCGTTTGTATATGAGTAAAAACTTAAGCAAAGCTCAGCTTGAAAAACAAAAGGTTCTAGCTTTCCTTGACCAAGCTGACAATGAGGTCCCAGCCAATCCGGGACTTCCAAGCGAAAAAGCACTAGGTGAATTTGCAACGCTTTTTGAACAATCTGTCAAAGAGCAAGACTTCAAAGTTGGTGACGTAGTCACTGGTACTGTTGTTGAGGTTCAAACAGACTATGTCTTGGTTGATATCAATTACAAATCTGAAGGTTTGATTGCGATAGATGAATTCCGCGTCGTTGATGGTGTTCGCGCCGTTAAACCGGGAGATCATGTTGAGGTTCTAATCGATCGTATCGAAAACGAAAACGGTATGGTTGGCCTTAGCAAAAATAAAGCTGACATGATGAGAGCATGGACTGATATCTCTAAAGCCGCTGAAAACGGTGAAGTGATTGAAGGAACCGTGATTGCAAAAGTCAAAGGTGGATTGAATGTTGACATTGGTGTCACAGCATTCTTGCCTGGTTCTCAAATTGACTTGCGTCCAGTTCGCAACATGGATGGCTACCTTGGCAAAAAATATAAATTCAAAGTTATTAAATTTAACAAAAAACGTGGAAACATCGTTCTTTCTCGTCGAGCATTGCTTGAAGAAGAGCGCGAGAGTCTACGTACTCAAACATTGGATCAAATCAAAGAAGGATCTATTGTTACGGGTATTGTTAAAAACATCACAGACTATGGTGCGTTCATTGATTTGGGCGGCATGGATGGATTGTTACACATCACAGACATGAGCTGGGGTCGTGTAAAACATCCTTCTGAAGTTTTGGGTGTTGGCGATGAAATTCAAGTTAAAGTATTAAAATACGACAACGAAAAAGAACGTGTTTCTTTGGGTATGAAACAAATGCAACCAGATCCTTGGGAAACAGTGAAAGCTGCTTATCCAACGGGTGCTAAGCTTAAAGGTAAAATTGTATCTTTGGCTGAATATGGTGCATTCGTTGAGCTTGGTGAAGGTGTAGAAGGTTTGATCCACGTTTCAGAAATGACTTGGGCTAAACGCGTGAAACATCCATCTCAAGTTGTAAACGTAGGTGACGAAGTTGACGTTCAAGTTCTTGAAGTTGACTTGGAAACTCGTCGTATTTCTTTGGGCATGAAACAGTTGCAGCCAAATCCTTGGGTTGAGTTGAAAGAATCTTATGCTCCAGGAACTATCATTGAAGGTGATGTGAAATCAGTAACTGATTTCGGTATCTTCGTTGGTATTGAAGATGGTATCGACGGTTTGGTTCACATTTCAGATTTCTCTTGGACAAAACGTGTAAATCACCCAAGCGAAATGTTTGCTAAAGGTCAAAAAGTACGTGCGGTTGTTCTTGGTGTTGATATTGATAATGAGAGATTCTCATTGGGTATCAAACAACTTGAAGGTGACCCATGGACAAATATCGAAGGCAAATATGCTGTTGGCACTCAACATGACGTTAAAGTTGTGAAAACTGCTGACTTTGGTGTGTTTGTTGAGCTTGAGAGTGATATCGAAGGTTTGATCCACATTTCTGAATTAACAACTGATCGTATTAATAAACCAGAAGAGTTTGTTAAAGTTGGCGATGTTGTTAAAGCTGAAGTTATCTCTATCGACAAAGATGCTCGCAAAATCGGTTTATCATCTAAACTGGTTAAATTGAGAGAATCAAAAGCCGATGTTGATGATTATGTGAAAAAAGCAACTTCGACTTCAAAATCAACTTTGGGTGATTTGTTTGCAGACCAACTTAAGAATACAAACAAAA
>CAZMVK010000035.1:3124-24071 GCA_964569545.1 uncultured Bdellovibrio sp. | reverse complement strand
TTGGATCATCTAATAATACGAATTTTTTTAAATCAGAAAAACCCAAAATTCCTTCTGGAAAATTGATAATATCGTCTGACTGCAACTGAACCTGACCGAATCTAGTCGTCTGAATCAACAATGTTTGCCCCACTGAAATCCCCCCCATACAGGTACAGGATGCACTTACCAATGAGACACAGCAAGACAAAAAAGCGGTTGATGCTAAAAGAAATCTGGCCCTAAGGCCAATTGCAAAAGCAAGCCTATATGGGCTTTCGCATTGCAACTAAAATAATCGTGAGTCATGAACCCACTATGTTTTTAACATTTTAGATACCGATCTAGTTTTTTCCGGATTCACTGTCGAAGATTCTTTATTGGTATCTTGAATAGCCAAATAAACTTCTTCGCGATGAATTTTGGTTTCCTTTGGGGCTTCAATCCCCAAACGAACTTGTTTGCCTTTAATTTGAACAACGCGAATTTTGATATGATCATCAATCGCGATGCTTTCGCCTAACTTCCGTGTAAGTACCAGCATGTTTTAGCTCCTTTAAACATCCTGTTTAGCTATCGGCTACTACCGAGAGGAAGTTTAGCTATAATTTCTATTTTAGAAAGTCAAGGAGACTCATGTTCATGACCTTACCAGACGTTTCGAGAGTTGCCTTCAATGTGCTATCAGATTTGTTGATATCACTGACCACTTCGAATAGATCGGCGTCCTCTAATTGCGAGGCCGTCGTTTTTTGATCGACAATTGATTTCTGCAAAGAATCGGTAGCAGCATTCAAAGCTGAGATGCGCGAGCCCACCTGCGCTCTGGCATTGACCACCTGGCTGATCGCCGCGTCGAGGTCGTCAATCGACGCCTGAACTTCGTGCTTGTCGCTGGTATGCAAAGCAATCGAAAAATCTTTAAGAGTTTTTAACACATTCACACCACGACTGTCGGCATCAGAAACCGAAGTCATAACCTGATTATTTTTATGGGTCGTCGACGCTGGCCCCCGTAATTGAACGGGCTGCTCCGCAGATTCTAGATTTTGTTGTGCTCGATTATGATCTTCGATTTTTAACTGTTTTAATTCTTCTACATCTCGAGGCACCCGAGCCGTAGGACGAATCAAGCCATCTTCACTGAGACCCTCTCCCAAAAAAACTTTGCCACCGGAAATATTCATGGCCACAAAAGCATCTTTATTGATCTGAATTTTCAAATCACCATCATCACCATGATAATTTCCACCAATATCAAATGGACTTTTGGCAGTTTGATATCCACCAAAAATATAACGATCACCCAATTTACGATTGCCGACTTGCACAGCCTGATCATAGATCTGCTCGATCTCCATTGCCACAGTTCGACGTGTTTCAGGACTGGCTCCTGCATCGCTGGCCTGAGAAATAGCAAGTTCTTTCGCCCGCATCAATGACTCAGACAGCTCTGACAATGACTGGTCTGTGTACTCAAGAAAGGAACGAGCCGAGGTGATGTTTTTAATAAACTGTTTTCCACCACGCTCCTCTGTTCGCGCCGCAAGCACGCGTGCTGCAGAAGTTGGATCATCAGATGGCTTGTTGATTTTCTTCTGCGTTGCCGCCTGATTCTGCAAATCATTCATCTCTGTGCGATTTTTCGACAGATTCTGAGTGACTTGATTGTAATTCATCTTATCAGTGACACGCATTTATCTTACAACCTCTTTAGATTTAAAACAGTTTCAAGCATTTCATCTGCGGTACGAATAACTCGTGCTGAAGCATCGAAAGCTCTTTGAAATTCAACCATATTAGTAGTCTCTTCATCTAACGAAACGCCACTGATGCTCTCACGCAAAGTATTAAGCTGACTCAAAGTGTTTCCCTGAGACTCGCGAGATTTGATTGCTCTTTGCGCTAACACACCGGCGCGGCCAACTTGAGAATTATAATAATCATCAATCGTCGTGCTGCCACCATCCATCATTTGTTTATGCTGAATTTGAGAAATCACATTGGCGACAGTATTGTCTGCAACAGCACCAGGCTTAGCGCCGGCTGCGATTCGATTGACGTCTTCCATAATGGCATTATTTAAATCTATATTTTTTGCTGCATCTTTCACATCCATCGGCACAGAAAAAAAATCTCCACCTTCGCGACTGTGACGATCAAAACCTTGATTATGAGCTTTGTTGACTTCATCGGCTAATTTGTAGGCCATTTCATCAATTTTATCTTTAAAATCTGGAATCACCTGATCACGTACAGACAAGGCCCCACCAATGCTACCGCCACGGATACGATCCGTGATACGAAAAGGAGGCGTGCTACCGGTTGGCTTATAATAAATATCTAGACGTTGAGTTTCTGGATTTTCCGAAATTTGCAATTCATTACTCTCAAAACCTGTCACCAAAAGAGCATTACCGGCGGTACTCACTGTGACAATACCATTATCACCTTGTCCATAACTGATATCAATTTTTTCATTTAATTTTTTTAATAATAAATCGCGACTGTCACGCTGATCATTGGCTGGCATACCTTGAACTTCGACTTCGGCAATTTTCTGATTTAATGAGGCAATCTCACGAGCCATCTTATTGACCTCAAGAGTCTCATTGCGAACTCGTTCGTCCACATCTTTTTGCACATCATTTAACTGAGTATCAACGCGTTTAAAATCTTTTGTTAAAGCCTCACCCGCTTCTTTAACCATGGTTCGTGAGGTCAAGCTCTCTGGATTGTTCGAAAGTTCTCTGAATGAATTGAAAAAATCAGTGACGTACTGATTCAAACCTTTATTCATCTGCTCATTGAAAATTTGTTCCATTTTGGTCAATGCAGTTTCGCGTCCTTGCTGCATTCCCATATTGCCAGTTTCACGTTGCAATTGTTTTTCTAAAAAAGGATTGTTGGTTCTGGTGACTGCGGCTGCTCGGTTGCCCATTCCCAATTGAATGTTACCCTCACCAATTGGCACCGCTGTTTGTAATTCAACCCGTTGACGTGAATATCCCTCTGTCGCTTTGTTAGCGATATTGTGAGAAGTCGTTTGCAACGCTGTCTGACTGTTCATCATTGAGCGTTTACCGATGTCGAGCATGGCTCCAATTTTAGCCATTACATCTCCAATTCAGGTGGATCATTTCTTTTCAAATCTCTTTTCGTACAAAATTTCCAGCTTTTTGCGGACCATAAGACATCTTGCCTTCGCGAGCATAAGTTTTTTTACCAACAAGAGTCTCTTTGATATTATCCATAGCGCCATTTAAAACTGACAAAGCCGAACTGGCGTATTGCTCATTCTCTTTATTCAATTCGGTCACACGTTTAATTAAAATTTCAAGAGTCGCATGAATCGTTCTTAAACGATCGCCTTCTTTGCTGCTTACTTTTTTTGAAAGCTCTAACAATCTTGGATTGGCAACATCTGCACCAATCAATTGCGCAAGTTCTTTGGCATAACGTTCACGCGCAGAATCCAATGTGCGAATTTTATATAATAGATTTTCTTTTTCGTGATTGCATTGATTGAGCTTTTCAATATCAGCACCGATGAGTAATTCCTTTTCACGGCGCAAGAGATCCAACAACAAACGATAATTTTTTGTTAGCTCATCTAAATTGGAAGTTAATTTTAGAAATGATTTGTCGTGAGATGCATCCATGCCATTTTCCTTTTTGTATCTTGCCAATCCTTTGGCAACTTAAAATCCGAATCCGAAATGTCTGTTAAAATACTTTTGAATCAGAATAAATTCTGATCAGAATTCTTGTTGATTAATTCCAATCAAGATGATCATCAACCATTTTATCTGCAATATCTTTTGCATTCACTGAATAAGTTCCGCCATCGATCATCTTCTGCAGACGAGCTACTTTGGCTTCGTCAATATCAGGCGCAGCCATTGCCACTTCTTTAGCTTTTTTCATTTCTTGTGCTCGCGGCGAAAGATCAATTTTTGTTGCACCTAAATCGCTACTAATAAGAGCGTTTGCTGCTGCATTCTGATTTTTAGCCCCATTTGTTTTTGCAGCAGATGTCTGTTCTGTTTTTGCCGAATCATTTGTGTTTAGATTCTGACCAACTTTATTATGAGTAATTTTCATAGGGCCTCCGTCTTTAATATGATTGTATCATACTGAGACAAAGGCACAAAACGATTCCTAACAAGTTTTTTATTCTACAGACCAATACAGACTTTTGGCCTCAGGATGCAAGACCCCCAAAGTCTCACCCGCCGAAAGGCTGGCTGGCTTTAGGTCTGGAGACAATTGACCACGAAAAACAATTTGTGATTTCAAACCGTTATCGTGTTTTATTTGCAAAAGATACTCGCCAGGATTGATTTGCTGGCTGCCAAGCAACTGCCCTGACCAAGGGCTTTGAATTTGCTTAAGCTCACTCCCCGCGGCAGCTGTTTCTTTCGAAGAGGAATTAAAATCATAATTGAATTGCACGCGCTGTGCTTTGACGGGATCATTTTGTGTTTTGACAACAAAAGCATTTTTTTCAAGACTCTTTTGATCAATCTTGATTGGCCCCATTGTTTTTTCTGGCATCTGGCGAATACCCAATGCTGGCCCCAAACGATCCAGCAGTTGTTTGTGAATCATATCGGCAAGACCAATTCCACCTCTGTCGCCCCATTTTTCAACGTACTCTTGATCTAATTGTTCACGAAAGATTTTTTCAGCATTGTTGGCTGGCATAAAACCACCCTCGCTGACTGTTCCGCGCATGGCTTTGAGCATCTCGCGCAAAAATTGTTTTTCATACAGTTGTGAAACATTTTTTAATTTTTCATTTTGCTGGTCAGGAGTTAAAGGCTCTCGCATCTTGCGATAATTCTGAATACGAATCCCCGCACCAGAATTACCAGAGCTGCCGGAAGAACTACCTATTGCCATACTCTGTATTTGCCTCTAACAATTGCGATCGCAACTGTCTGAGCTCCTGCAATTCACTTTGCGTGTTGCCAGTGAGCTCGAAAAAAAATTGGGGAGTTGAGTCAGAGAATCCAGTGCATCCTGCACTTGACACTCTTGGAGTGTATCCCAGCTTCGGCCTTCTGTCACCATTCCATGGTTCTTGCTGACCTATTGCTTCTGTTTCCTGCGAGAAACTAGAGATTTTTGACCATCCTTGGTTCGTGATCCCTAACTCACCCTCCCCGCGCTCAAAATCCATCCATAGAGATTGAGCGGATATATTTATTCTATAAAACATTTTGCCAAAACTAAATTTTATTTTCATAAAACTTCAAGTTCCCCGTGCAAAGCTCCAGCTGCCTTGATGGACTGAAGTATTGAAATCAGGTCCTTTGGAGAGATTCCCATCTTATTCAGCGCCTGGACTAGATCACCAACACTGGCGCCCGTATCAAGCAACATGACTTTTTCTTCTCCACCATCTTTGGTTTTTCCATCCTTACCACTGACTTTGATTGAAAGATTTCCGTGCGCAATAGCGACTTTGGAAATTTTCACTTTCTCACCGATGATCACTGTTCCTGTTTTTTCATTTACAACAACGCGTGCTTTGCTGTCTGGATTGATTTCAATGGATTCGATAGTTGCTAACAATTCAACACCACGGCCCTCGTATGAAAATGGTGTGACAACATCTATGGTGCCGGCATCTTTCGCTGTTGCGTATTGCCCACCTAATTCTTTATTGATTGTCAAAATGGATCTCGCTGCTGTGATAAAATCAGGATTGTGTAATGTTAGACGATACATCTTGCGAGATGAAAAATCTGAACCAACGTCTTTTTCAATCATCCCGCCATTTGGCACTCGCCCAACTGTTGTGAATGCGGCTTTACCTTCGCCACCAATCAAGATAGAGCCTTGAGCAACGGCATAAACTTCTTCGTTGGCAGCACGCAAAGGAGTTTGCAAAAGAGTTCCACCCTCAAGCGAAGAGGAATCACCAAGTGCGTTGACTGTGACATCAATTGAATTACCAGATTTACTAAATGGTGGTAAATTCGCCGTTACTATTACGGCCGCAACGTTTTTGCTTTCAACCTGGTTGTTTTCTAATTTCACACCCAATTTGTCCAACATTCGACCCACTGATTTACTGGTGAATTCGGACTTACCATCGCCAGTACCTTTCAGACCAACAACAATTCCATAACCAATCAATTGATTTTCTCTGACTCCACGAATGCTAGAAATATCTTTTAATCTGGCAGCAAAAGCATCACCGATAAAAACAGTAGAAATAATTGTGAGTGATAAATATAAATTTATTTTCATTGCCGACCTCGACGAATACTGACGACATCAAATTGTGGATCCAATAATTTTCCTGAGCTAACGCCATCTTCATTGAAATCTTCTGATCTTATCATACCAGTGACGATAACTTTGTATTCACGTTTACCAATCATAAATGGCTGAGCCCCTTTGATGCGATAATTTCCATCTGGCATACGTTCAACAATTTTCGTAGGCACAAGACTGACATCAATAGCTTCATCTTTTTCATCTTTTTTAGCTCCTGCTGCGCCACCGGCAGCATCGGCAGCAGCTGGCGCACGAACTGCAGTTTTTTGATCTGCACCGCCCTCACCCGCCGGCGGAGTCGCACCTTTTAAATCTTCTTCTTCTAATTGTTTGATCAATTTTTTAATCACAGAAACCTTGGTATCTACTTGTTTTTGTGCCGAGCCTTCAAGCTTCACATTTAACAAATCACCTTCACGTCTGGTTTTATTTTGTGCAAACAAATAGGCACCCTGACCCTCGCTGGTCCACATACTGCCAGCATGAGCGCCCAAATCAGATTCTTCCTCAATTTTCGCTCTGGTTGTGCGGTGATACTGTCTATTCACTGGATTTAAAACATTTTGATTATCAGAAAATTTAACAATTTCTTTAGGCGCTGGATTTTCGGCCGCAGCGGCATTGCTGTCGCCATCACCTAACAGCTCATTCAATGTCGAACAACTTGTGTTCATTAAACACACAACAATTGCCAACAAAAAAAATCCTTTAAAAAACAATCCACGATTCATATTCGATCCCACTTATTGAATACGCACAGTTCCTTTTTCAACCAAAATACCCGATAGAATTTTAGCATTATCCACATTTTTAACTTTGATCATATCGCCGATAACTCCTGATTCTTCGGCAACACCATTGGCCGTCACTTCAAAAGTATCATTACCGATCAATAACTTGACCGCCTGCCCACGTTTAGCAGCTGGTTCTTTTTTAAGATCTGCCGAATACAAAACATCTCCGATATTCAATATTTTCCCGGCCATTAAACCTTTTGCTGTTAATGCCTTAAGGTCTTCAACAACAGCATCTTTAGCAAAACTGATATTTGTTTTTTTCATTTCAAAATCACTGGCATCAATTCTTTCATTACTTTGAATCAAACGCTTTGCAACTGGCGCCATTTTATAAAACGACAATTTTCCATTAATCCACAAATTGCGCACACCTTGAGAGGTTGAAATTTTTAACGGCAATAAAAAACCACCCGCTCCACGAATGCCTGTGGTGTCTAGTTGCATGCCTAACATATCTAATGAATTTTTTATTTCAGGAATTTTCAAATCATCAAAAACAATTTCACATTGCGTACAAAAATTTTGCGCTTTTTGTTTGATCTGCTCTTGAATATCCGCTGGATATATATAATTACGAACTGCTTTTAGACGAAAGGTCTCTGGTATTTTAATGCTCAGTTTTTGCAAATCCGTGAATGACAGTTTGCGACGCAAGATCAACGCTAATTCCTCGCTCTGAAAACTCTTCGTCTCTTCTGCATTGATTGAATCTAGCACAACCAACTGAGAAATTTTTTGTGCCAAATCTTCATCTTGCACATTATCTGTCAATAAGACTTTTAAGCGAATAGGATCACCAACACGTACAGTGCTAAGCTCTGAAACACGCAGCTCTGAACGTGCTGCTAATGCTGTTGAGGCAATTGACGTGCATGTGCAAATCAACATCCATCCAATCATCATTTTATAAGTTCGCAAAAATAATCTCACCACTTACCTCAAGTTATTTACAGACTGTAACATTTGATCCGCGGCCTGAATGGCTTTGGAATTGGTTTCGTAAAATCTTTGTGCGGTGATCATATTCACCATTTCATCTACGATATTGACATTGCTGCCCTCTAACTGACCCTGGGCTAAATATCCGGTCCCCTGCAAACCTGGCCGACTGGTGATCGGCTGACCACTGGCTGGAGTTTGTGTGTATAAATTTTTACCCACGGCTCGCAAACCTGCTGGATTGACAAAATTCACCACATCAATCTGTCCGATCGTACGAGGAGGATCATTTAGATTTTGAATGATTTTAACTTCGCCACTGGCTCCAATATCCACACCCGCAGCATCTGCTGGAATAGCGATTTCTGGCTGTAACAAATTGCCATTTTTATCAATCAAACGACCACCAGGATCTCGTTTGAATGCACCATCTCTGGTGTAACTGATCTGACCATCAGGAGTTTGCACTTGAAAAAAACCAGCACCCTCGATTTGAATATCAAATGGATTTTTAGTCACAATCGCTGAACCAAAATTAAAATCTTTTTGCACAGCTCCGACCTTAACACCCAGACCTGTCTGCACACCTGTTGGTGAAATTGAATTTAATCCTGTCGCTTGCCCTGGCTCTTTGACTGTTTGATACATTAGATCTTCAAACTCGGCTCGTGATTTTTTAAAACCATTGGTAGATACGTTGGCCAAGTTATTGGAGATGACCTCCATATTCGTTTGTTGTGCTTGCAAACCTGTAGCTGCGGTATTTAGAGCTTTAATCATTCATCACCTCTATTTTACACTTCCAACAACGTTAATTAATTTATCTGCCATCGAATCGTATGCATGAATTGCTTTTTGTGTGCTCTCAAAGACTCGTGTGGTGGCTATCATATCTGTCATCTCTTGCACGACATTGACATTGCTACCCTCGACATATCCTTGTTTGAACGAAGGGTTTTCGACATTCACAATCTCTGGCTTTGCGTTAGATTTAAAATCAAACAATGAAGCACCAATTTTATTTAAACTGTCTTTTTGTGGAACATCGACCAACGAAAGTTTACCTATATTATTGTCACCTTCATAAATATCGCCACTATCAGTGATATTTAGCTGCGCTTGACCACTGATACGAATAACACGCGAAACAGGATCTGCACCAGCCTCTCCAGCTTTTAAAACTGGATGACCATCTTTGGTAACCAACTGACCATTACCATCTATTTTAAAAGCACCAACACGAGTAAAACGCACTCCATTTGGAGTCGCTACTTCGAAAAAACCTTTACCATCTATTGCTACATCCATAGGATTTCCAGTCGAGCGCAAAGATCCCTGAGTAAAATTAGTATAGGTACCAGCCGTATCAACAAAACTCTTTTCACCACCCTGCATGTCATAAAAACTTTCAACGCTGGCAGGAACTTTTGGAACTTGAATGACGTTTGGCATTTTTTCGTTGGCAGTCAGATACTCTTGAAAAATCTGCTGGTCTTTTTTAAATCCCGGCGTATTTACATTGGCAAGATTATTGGCAATAGTATCCAGTTTCAATGACTGCGCCATGGCGCCACTTAAAGCTGTATACACTCCTTTTGTACTCATCCTGCCTCCTCATACAATTGCAAAGCAATGCCTGTGCCGCAAAAAAAGGACTGGACTTGTGTCGTAAGAAAAAATCCATCTGTGTTATACGCGAGTAGATTATCACAGCAATGGCATATCTCGATGTTTGTCTCGTAGATTATTTGGCTGCAGCCCCTAACAAGCGTCAAAAAACCATCACTACATTAAATGAAAACCACCTCACATATTGGCAAAAAAATATTAAAATTTACTTGTTGGTTTTCTTCTATCATAATAAATATATTTATTTAGGGTATTGCCTCCTTAATAATCGACCTGCTGTGAGGCTCAATTTAAAATAACCTCAATGAGCGCAATCTAAAACTGCGAACCAATACAGACTAGACTTTGTTCGTATTCACAAGATTGCTCTAGCCCTATATCTTGTATCTATGAATAATATAAATATGAAAATAGTTTTTACCGTTCAATTTACAATTCAATTTCTTTTATCAGCTTATTTTATAACTTGTCTTGCGTCATTTGCTCACGCAAGTTTTTCACCAACAAATACAACGCAAATATTTAAAGATAAAAATTCAGTCAATTTGAAAATTGAAAAAAATAATTTCGCTAGATCACCTGTTCAATCTGTTGAAAATTCAAATCGTAATGAAACAAAAGATATTACATATAAAACACCAAGCAACAATATCGACAAAACCAAAGAAAACACTGAAAACAATGAACAACAAATGAGAGTAAAGCTTTATGAAAAAGCTCGAAAATCATCGGCAACTTTTTCGACTTCTGTTATTTTTGATTTGCCAGTAACTTACAATAGCAAAGTCAGCTTTTGGATTTCACATTTTCAAAATACAGGAAAAAACTGGTTCCGAGACTGGCTGGAACGCGCTGGTAAATACATGCCATTGATTCAAAAAGAACTGCGCGATTCGAACCTTCCGCTTGATCTAGCCTATATGGCCATGATTGAAAGCGGCTTTAAAGCCACCGCTGTCAGTCATGCTGATGCCGTCGGACCTTGGCAATTCATTAAACCAACAGGTGAAAGATATGGACTGAAAATTAATTGGTGGCTTGATGAAAGACGCGACCTTAAAAAAAGTACCAATGCAGCCATACGCTACATGCGAGATCTCTATCAAGAATTTGGTTCATGGTATTTGGTCGCGGCAAGCTATAACATGGGTGAAAATGGTTTGCGAAAACAAATTATAAAATACAAAACAAGAGACTATTGGACCTTGTGTAAACTGGGTGCCTTGCCTCGCGAAACAATGGACTATGTTCCCAAAATATTAGCTGCCATGATGATTGCAAAATCACCGAATTTGTATGGCTTTAAAGATTTATCTATTTTTAAGGCTGTCGAATACGATTTGATTTCAGTCCCAGGCGGCACAGAAATGAGCGAACTTGCTGATCAATTGGGCGTGACAACAAAGGCATTGTTAGATTTAAACGCGGAATTGCTATTAGGATACGTCCCACGACAAGTAGAAAAAACATCGATCCGAGTTCCTCGAGGATCCACCACTTTGTTAGCAGAATATTTATCAAAGCAAAGTGTGATTCGTTAAGCAATTGTAAAACCCAGACCTGTGAATAGCTATATAGTCTATTAACCAGCCTATTGAAGACTGCTCACCAATTCCGTATACTTATCTGTTGACCATTCACAGACATCGACTGATCATATCTATATATGTTTTTTCAGAATAAAATAAAAAACTTGCCCCCAGCATTTCAGATCAACCAGAAAATTGCGAAAATTTGCGCATCACTGATCGCAATCACTTTTGCATTCAGCTTGAGCGGTTGTTCGACAGAGTATAAAAATCCAAATTTGCCTCAGCTAAAGACAAGCTCTGATTATTATTCAATAGTAGAAAAAAATACTCAGAAAAAACAAATTTACGATGGCTTTTATGCCACTCTTGAAATGTCTTCTACATTTTTAAATGCCGCAGTCATCACCACTCAATTGGATCATATGGCTCGTATTTATCAGTGGGATGTTGATCAGTACAATAACAAAAAAGCTGAGATGCAAACTCGCTTAAGCAAACAAACTGAATTTTTTGTTGGCTTTTTTGTTCCTGAAAGAAAAAATGATGACCTTCACAAACGCAGCACTCTCTGGAAGATATTTTTAGATGCCGGCGGCAAACGTTATGAAGGCAAAGCAGAAAAAATCAAAACCATCTTAGCCGATTTACAAGCTCTGTATCCACACCATACCAGATTTCACACGCCTTATCGTTTTGTCTTCAATGTACCAACATCTGTGGTCGAAGCTGGCGAGGCTAAACTGACAATCACTGGCCCTGTGGGCTCAGCTTTCTTGCAATACAATCCAGCTGCGCGCTAACGCTTAAACTGACGAGAAATAATCTTCTCAAAGGCTTTTGGTAAATATCGCGCCAGACTGAGGCCGATTCCAGAAAAGCCTTCGGGATTGAGCTCTGGAAAATCTTCTAGCACGGCTTCGCGAATCATTTGAGCATATTGATTGGCGCTAATTGAACGCAAAAAACTGACATTTAAATTTTGCGCATACAGCTCCGGAATTTCTTTATACATTCTTGTATCCACACCAGGGGTCATCAACAACAAGGTCGTCACCCCAGTCCCTGCTAATTCCTGACGAAGACAATTGGTAAAAGCCCAAACCGCGGCTTTTGATGCAGCATAAGTCGTCGCACATGGGAAATGCATTATTGCACTGACGCTGGCGTGGTTGATTATTTTCCCACTCTTACGACGCAACATTGTTGGCAAAAAACCATGGGTTAGATGTATCAATGACTGCACATTCACCGTCATCATTTTAGCAATTTCTGACATCGTTTGATTTTCAAGCAAACCACCTGTCAACATACCCGCATTATTAAACAAGATATCGATTTCTAAATCCCTATGTTTCAAAATAAATTTTTCAACATTAACAAAATCACCGAGATCGACCTGGTAAAAAGTCACCGAAGCTGCGCCCAAATCTCGTAATAAACTTTCAAACTCAGTATCCAATGAGCGCACAACCAAATGTAAATGTGCTTTGTCTTTTGCAAAAATCTCAGCAACTGCCCTGCCGATACCACGATTGGCTCCCGTAATTAAAATATGTTTACCTTTGATTTCCAAAACTTACTCCTTGATTGATGTCTGTGGAGACAATCCCCACTCTTTCAAAATCTGCGGTTCTTCGGTTTCAGACATTGCTTTTTTAAATTTAGCTCCTGATTGCCCCTTGACCCTGCGTTCACACGATGCCCAATCTCGGTGACGCACAACCTGGCCACCTAATAAACTGAGATAAGAATAGGCTACTTTTTTTTCAGCCTTGGGTCGCATCTCTGGCAAACCAACGTCTTCTGGCAAATCGTAAATTGCCACCGAGTACTGTAACAACGAACCCTCATACAAAGGCTCATATTGTTTTTTAGAAAAGGCGACAGCAATCACGTCACAACGTTCATTACCAGGCGTACCCACATGTCCACGAGAATATTTCCAATGAACAAATTTTTTCCCACCCCAAGCCTGAATCAAACGCATCAGCTCTTGCCACAATGGTTGGTGAGAAACCTCTTTACCTTCGGCAGTCTTCCAATCGTTACGCATCCAAGCCCAAACCCATTGCGTGATCCCACGAATCACATAGGTTGAATCCGTATATATAACCAAATTTTCTGCAACTTTGGCGCTTTGACTTAAAAAGAGTAAACATTTGATGCCCTGAATGACCGCTGCAAGCTCCATCTCATTATTTGTCGTCGCTGCCTTGTGACCGCCCAGCTCTTTGATCTGCCCATTTGGCAAAGCCAAAACGGCACCCCAGCCTCCAGGGCCTGGGTTTCCAGAACAAGCACCATCGGTAAATAAAATGATTTCTTTCATAACTTTTTCTTTTAGCATGCCGCTCTCACCATATTCAGCATTTAACGTTTCTTCGTAAGTTGTCTTTAAAGTCCACAAACTGCTGTCAAAAAATTTTTGATAGTCGATATAACTTTTGCCAACTCTAGCCTGAATATTCATACATTGCTAGAATTCATCATAAAAAAACCACTACAAAGAAAGGTAATTAATTAGCCACTTAAAATATGAGCAGGTCTTTACAGGAATTTTCAGAAGTGTTTTAATGACGCTAAGTTGTCGACTGCATTCAAAAAAAAATAAGTGACATAAATTAACTAGAGAAAAGTCGAGGCCAGAAAATAAAAATGTAGGTACACCCATCTGGTTTTTGCTTAAAATATTCAAATGAACTGTACTCATTTAAATATAAGTATATCTTTTATATTCACACTAATAGTATCAATTAACTCAATTGCAAAAATTGAAATTGCGCCACTCAACTACGAAAAAAATAAATCTTTGACGGCCGAGCAAAAATGCACCTCAGTGGATTATGAAAAGGAACTTGGTCCTGTTCGAAATCAACGTAAATATGGTAATTGTTATGCGCATACTGACGCAGACTTAATATCCCATGCATTGGGGGTTAAACCACCGGCACAAGTCTCAGCCCTTGATGTGACAACAAACTATTATAATTTTAACATTTCGCAAATAAATGAGCTCTCACCATTCGAAAAACAGTTTTTACTAAATAAACAGTCACAAACTACTTTAGAAGAGCATTCGAAAAACAATGAATCGTCCACTGAAGCAATTGATCAATTGGCCGGTGGCGATGCTGTCAAATCTACATTAATTATGAATACTCGAAAATATTTGTGTGCAGCAGAAGGGACTGATGATCTTGATTTTGAAGAAGAAGTTCAAAAACTGCAAAATGTAATAACAACTCAAAGGGAAAAGGGGAACACTGATTGCCCGCAACAAGGTGAGTTTAAAGTCATAAAAACTAGCGCACGTGTCATCAATGATATCGTAGCCGAGAGAATTTCCAGAAATTGCAAAAAAATTCCATTTAACAATTCTTTAGTAGCAAAAAGCTATAAGGGAACGCCTCAACAACTGATTGAACATATGAATCGCCAATTAGATTTAGGCAACATTGTTGGTATTTCATATTATCCTGCATTTATGAGAAAAAAAGATGACGGCGATCACGCAAGGCATGCGAGCTCTATTATTGGACGAAAATATGAAAACGGAAAATGCTGGTATAAACTGCGCAACTCTTGGGGCCCAACCTGTGATGCTATCAAATCAAAAGAAACCCGTTGCGGCAGTTCCATGCGAAGCAGAGATGTGACCTGTACAAATTATGATTATACTGATCAAATAAAATGCGTTCATGGCGGGGCAATATGGATCAATCAGGATTCCTTGGCCCCGGCCCTCATAAAACTAGATATCGTAGAAAAATTGGCAATTCCAAGAGCCACAAAAACAAAAAGTTCACAATAAATTTTTCAAGCGCTAATCGGTCATTATCAGTTCAATACCCAATCAAACAAAAACTTATAACTCAAAAAACAATCTCTATTTTTAAATAAAATGATTTCACCAATCTGAAAAACCTCAACACTGCGCGCTGTTAAGCTGTTAATTATAACAGCACGAAATGCGGGGTGTGTTTCGTAGATTGAAAGCCAAGCGAGAAATTTTTCGAAATTCTAGCTTAAAAAGCTAGAGTCAAATTGTCTCCAAAAAGCTAGGCACGATATCTGCTAATGTGATTCGAATGAGGTGGGGTGCTATAATGAAAGTGTTATTAGCAATTACAATTTTAATATGTTTCGCAGACAACGTTTCGCATGCGCAATCATCAAGCTCTGCTTCGATCCCACAAGCACAGGGCGAAAGCAGTCTGAAAGCTGATGAAACAAAATCTGCAAACAAAAAATCTTTCCATAGCACTTTACAATTATCACGCAGTTCTAATTTTTATAAAAGCGGCAGCGCTGACAGCGAAGTTTCAACGGATCTATTAATTTATCCTTCATATGCTTTTTCAGAAAAATTATCTCTGTCAGCAAAAGCAATAATTACCAAAGAAGAAACTCAAGGCAAAAATACTTTACTTTCCAATACAAAATTGGGTCTTAAAATTGCCGGCCCACAAATAACTGAAAACACAAAAAGCAGTTTCGGCATTGGCGGAATCTTGCCTACGAACACACAAAACCGTCAAACAGAACGCCTAAAAGGCGGAGCCACATTGTCAGCCAGCATCAGCAATGTTTCTGGCAATTTGACCTCAGGATACGCCTTGATTGCTCAAAGAAATTTTCATGAATTCACTGTCAATGCTGATGGTGCTCCGAATGTAGAACAAACATTGGCTCATGATTTGACATTAGAATATGCCTTTAATGATTCATGGTCTGTATCAGCAGAAGGCATTTACAAACAAGGTTGGACTTACAAAAATTTTCAACGCCAAACGTTTAGTACCGGAGCGGACTTGAGCTTTAGTTTTAACAAAGAACTTTCGTTCAGTGTTGGTGTCGCTAATCAAGGTAACGCTTTTAAAGCCAACGGAACTGAATCCAACATCTCTGTGTACGACCAAAATACATCGACCGTTTCTGCCAGTTTAACTTTTGTAAATTAAGATTAAGGAATAAGAAAATGAAACCACAAAGCCAAATTACAAGGAGGCCCATGAAAAACCTAAAGATGAACCTCTTCTCCTCTCTCTCGATGGTAATGGCACTTGCTGCTTGTACCAAAGAGCTTCCTTACCAGTATACACTAAAGGAAGACGTGCAAGAAAAATCTGCCGTCGATACCAATTCAGAGTATATCTATTCGGCTTCAATGCTTAATGCCAGTATGTCTTCACAAGACGCTCTGCCATTTTCATTTTCTGACAGCAAACGCGTAAAGCTTGAGTGGACAAAAGATGCCTTGCGCATTATCGAAGCTGAACGTGATGCTAGATTCCAAGCTAATAAAACCAATAACAAACTTGTTTTAGAAATCCCAGTTGAATACGTTGATTACCAATGTGCCAAAGACAAATTTGGCGAGTGCAGCAACAGCGAAGAAGAACGCCGCGACATCTCTTGGGATCAAAAAGGAAAATTTAAATTTAAATTGGAAGCTGCTAAATCTGGTGATTTAACTTTGTTACCAATTTTGATAGATAAAACCTTGGGTGACAATTGTTACGAAGAAGTGACTTCGCGAGTGGTTGGACTGAATCTTGAAAAAGATGCAGTGAACATGCAAATCGAGAGAACTTTTAAAACCAATATCAACTGTTTGCAGTCTGAAAAATTGTCTGATGCAACGGTATCAGCTGTTTACCAGTACTCGTTGGTTAAAGCTTCTGCCGTTTTATCACCAAACTTTCAAACAGTTTCATACCCAGAGCTGGATCAAAATACTTTTGGTTTCTTTGCAACCGAGCGCAGTGTTTTAGATACAGACAACAATGCAACTGTTAACAGTAAAAAAGTCATCATGAATCACTGGAGTCCGAACCGTGAAAAGATTGATTACTTTTTGAGTCCAGAATTTTCTAAACCAGAAAACTCAATGATCCGCAGCCTGACTTTCAAAACTGTTGAGAATATCAACAAAGGATTAAAACAGTCTGGTGCAAAATTCCAAATCGTTTTGCATGATGCTGAAAATAAAATTCCAGGTGATATCAGAAACAGCATGATCGTATTGGTTGAAGACCCTGTTGCATCCAGTGTTATTGGTTACGGTCCGCAGACTGAAGATCCAGTAACAGGCGAAATCATCAGTGCACGTACAATCATGTTCTTAGGAACAATTAAAAAATACATCAAATACACTTATGACGAAATCTTGCGCGATAAAAAGCGTCTTGAGAAAGAAGCCGCAGCTGGCTCTGGCAACTCGTCAGGTTCGCAAGGTAATGTAGCAGGTAAACTGTCACAATTAACATTGAGTCCTGAGCTTGCAAACAAAGCAAAGGCTGCATCGTTAAACGCCAGTGTTTTTGATAAAAATATTTCTTTGGGTAAAAATTCAGCTCCAAACAAAGGACAAAGCGGCAAAGGCAAAAACATTTCTGGTTCTGGTTCTTCTTCTGGCAGTTCTTCAGGAATTGCATTTATTGGCAATACTAAAAAAATGGTTGCTGATATTAAGAACTATACCAAATCAACGAACGATGAATTTTCAGCTCGTGATTTGAAAGCTCAATACGCATACTTGAAAACTGCTAAAAACTGTGAATTCAGCATGGCTGATAATCTTTTAGCAAAAGAAGCAAGTGCTGGTTTGTTAGCAAAATTTTCTGCTAATGACAAACCTTGGGATTCTTTGAGCGAGTCTGCCAAACAACGCGTGATCGATATTATCTTGCCAGAGATTTGGATTCCAACTTTGATTCATGAGATGGGACACAATTTAGGTCTACGTCACAACTTTCAAGGTTCAGAAGATAAAAACAACTTTTTCGCAGACAGCGAATTGCAAGAGATGGGCATCGACCATGAAATTCCATTTAGTACGGTAATGGAATACGGAGATGATCTTAAAGCATTGCCTGTTATGGGAAAATACGACATTGCAGCTTTACGTTTTGCTTACGCTCAACAAGTTGAAACAGCAGATGGTAAAATTATTCCAGTAGTAGATTCCTTAGACTCTATGTCTAAAGCTAAGGCTAAGGAAAACTCCTCGCTTGAACTCAAAGATTTCGGCTTTTGCACAGATGAACACACTGGTATCAACGCTGGCTGCCGACGTTTCGATTTGGGCACGAGCTACACTGAAATCGTACAAAATGAAATCAAGTCCTACATGGAAAATTATAAACGTAGAAATTTCCGTGACGGCAGAGCGAGCATGAGTTTGTTTGATGATCCAACATATGCTGGTGGAATCAAAAGCAGATTAATGGGTCTTCGTACTATGCAAGAGGTTTACGAGCGAATTAAAAACAACAACAATGGCCTGTCTGATGACAATCCAGTTTGGGATTCAAATCCTTTCTTGAAAGATTTGAAAACAGCTTCTTACATCTCTGCTCAGTTTTTGATGAGCATCGTAACCACTCCTGATTTAACTTGTGTGGTTGTAAAAGAAGCCAATCCAAAACAGATCGTTGCGTTGCTGCCAATCAGTCAATTGTCACCAGACGCTATCTCTTGTTTCAATGCAGATTTAGCTCCTGGATACAAAGTTCTTGGTCAATACGGCAAATTGTTGAACTCGAAAAAAGATCCAGATAGCGACAATCATTATGCTGATCAGATTGATGTACGTGGTATTTGGATTGATAAACTGATTGCTACAAAAGCTTTGTTCCAACGTCAGTTAGGTGTTTCAACTTTTGACAAGTACACAGACAGCTTTGCAGACAGACAAGACATTGTTCAAAATATGGCTGAAATGACTTACAGCTTGATGATGAACAAAGTCACTGCAGAGCCAATCATGGAAACTGCTGATGGCAGTTTGTTACAATTGCCAGAATTGCCAATCGATTTGAATTCCACTTCGTTGATTGACAAAGCAATTCACCCAGCCATTGCGAGAGCCATGGGAATACCAAACGAATCTGTTTACCTGAGCAAATTGATCAATGACAGCATTGCAACAAACATGACGGCTGGAATTGAACATAAATTAAGTGGCCAACCGTTTGCAAACTTGGTGAAAGTGAACCACTTTCATGTGACTGACAGCTTACAAGTTCCTGCCGATGCGATGTCATTATTGCTTGGTACTGAGTTGTTCATCGCAAGTCCAGCTAACGCGATTGCTTTTGATGCTATCAGTTCACACAGAGCAATAAATATTTTGGAGCAAGTTGCACCAGAGAGAATAAAAATTATTCTTGAGGCAAAAGCTAAAAATGCTGATGCCCCTGCTGATTTATCAGATGAAGAAAAAGCAGCTTGGGATTTAGCGACTGAGCAAATTCAGGCTTTCTCGGACCATGCGCTTGAGTCTCCCGGATTTTACGAATTGCTTTTGAATAACTTGGCAAACTAGATTCAAGAATGAACTGTTAACGAAATTCAAAGTGTAAAACAAAAGGCCCGCAAGGGCCTTTTGTTTTCTGAACAGCCGGAAGAGTTTTTCAAGAGCCTGTTAAACAATCATTATTAAGGAGGCTATAAGTATGTTTACCAAGAAACGAAAGATTTTGATTAAACAAACTTATGGCCTCCTTAATAATTACATATTTAAAGACTGAAAATCAAAAGAACCACAATCTTGAATCAAAGTTTTTTCACTGAACGGATAAATCACGGCCAAACGAATTTTTTCATTGGCAGATATCAAATTCATCTTTTTTAAGGCCCAAGCATAAATTGATAATTGAGCAAATGCTTTTTCACTGTAGGCTGAGCTTCCGGTTTTGTAATCTACCAACCAATACTCATCCTGGATTTTGCCCCACAGATCAATCTGACCTTGAATGATTTTGTTTTTTTCTAAAACAGTAAAACCGTATTCGACGCTGCCATTTTTAATTAAATTCAACCAACAACCTTGATGATCGTTTGCAATATATTTCAAAGCTGAAGATTCACTGGCTGACAATTCAGTTTGTAATGACTGCCAATCAAAATTTGGATTTTTTCGATAGTAATATTGTAAAGATTCGAACAGTTTGTGAGTGTTAATTCCAGTCATGACTACATCAATTTTTTTCATTACATCTGAAGAATCTTGTCCCTTGGTCACAACAGCCATAGTATTTTGCTGAAAAAACATTTGGTTGAGAATCGCGGTCACTGACAAATGTTCAGTTTGTTGCTCTTGTTTTTTTTGCTGTTCTTTTGTTGGTCTTTCTTTTGTTGGTTTTTCTTTTTGATTATTATTACTTTGATTGTCTTCGCTTTGATTATCTTCTCTTCGATAGTCATTTTCATTCAAGACAGCAAGACTTTGTGAATCAGATATAAAATTGACGTTATTCTTGTTTTTTCGTTTTACAATTTCATTAAAATTTAAACTCTTATTTTCAATACCTTCATTTGAAGAATCAACATTAAGCGAATCGGCTACAGATACCTGAGCAGAGTCTTCTGTAATGGAAACTGGAGAACGACGAACGTGCCATGAAAAACTGTCGTGAGAATAAATCCCTTCTTGCAAAACCAATGGCATGCGCGCCGCCCACGTTGTGCTAATAAATTTATCTTTAACAACCATGGTGACAGTATTTTTTGCTCTGGTTAATGCCACATACAATAATCGTTCTTCTTCATCTGAAGAACGTTGTTTAAAATCTTGTAAAATATCTAGAGCACTGAGCGAGGCTGTTTTGCTGAGTTCCTCATCTGGTAAACTTAAACTCCAACGCCCAGTCAGTTCATTGTAAATAAACACATCGGCAGTTACAGCTCGTGGGCGATCTGACATTCCGGTTACAATCACATGATCAAATTGCAAACCGTTAGAGGCGTGAATGGTCATAAATTGAATTTTTTTAG